>DATFML010000107.1:0-7208 GCA_035266965.1 Gammaproteobacteria bacterium | reverse complement strand
ATCCATAACCCGCCTCCTCAGAACAGAAACGCCCATGGGTCACCACGCCCATCGGCCCTGATGCAGCGGGTCGGACACAAAAAAACCCGCTTTCAGCGAAAGCAGGCTCCGCCCGCTTTAGCTGAATTTATTACGCGCCCGCAAGCTGAGATCAAATCGGCGCGACAGCAATCAGGCTAGCAGCTTGCGCGAAAAATGCAACCAGGCACCGCCGGCATCCGGAAGCCTGTCCGAGTCATCACGACGCTGCGGCCTCCTTTCGGCGCGCATGAGCCGGCCGACCTCCGGACTCAGGCGCTGTTGTGCAGTTCGATAACCTCGTCCTGCCCGTCCCGGCGCTCTTCCTTGGCGGCATCGCTGCGCAGTCGCTGAAGATGGCTGAGGTAGGCATCGTTCACGTCGCCGGTGACGTATTCGCCTGTGAACACCGAAGTGTCGAAGCCTTCCAGCCGGGTATTGCCCTTGCGAACGGCCTGTTCCAGGTCGGAGAGGTCCTGGAACACCAGCCAGTCGGCGCCGATCACCTGGCACACCTGTTCCTCGCTGCGCCCGTAGGCAATCAGCTCTTCGCTGCTGGGCATGTCGATGCCATAGACGTTCGGGTAGCGCACCGGCGGTGCCGCGGAGGCGAAATAGACGCGCCGCGCCCCCGACTCGCGGGCCATCTGGATGATCTGCTTGGAGGTGGTACCCCGGACGATGGAGTCGTCCACCAGCAGCACATTGCGGCCCTTGAACTCCAGATCGATGGCATTGAGCTTCTGGCGCACGGATTTCTTGCGCTGCTGCTGGCCGGGCATGATGAAGGTGCGCCCGATGTAGCGATTCTTGATGAAGCCTTCCCGGTATTTGACGCCCAGCTTGTTGGCCAGCTGCAGGGCGGAGGTGCGGCTGGTATCCGGAATGGGTATGACAACGTCGATGTCGTGGTCCGGACGCAGCCGCAGGATCTTCTCCGCGAGCTTCTCGCCCATGCGCATCCGTGCCTTGTAGACAAACACGTCATCGATGACCGAATCCGGCCGGGACAGGTACACATGTTCGAAGATGCACGGCGAGTACACCGGCCGCTGTGCGCACTGGCGGGTGTGCAACTGCCCATCGGCGGTTATGACCACCGCCTCGCCCGGCTCCAGGTCCCGCACCAGGTCGAAACCCAGCACGTCCAGGGCGACGCTCTCGGAGGCGACCATGTACTCCACCCCCTGGGGCGTTTCCCGTCTGCCGAATACGATGGGACGGATGGCATAGGGATCCCGGAAGCCGACAATGCCGTAGCCGGTAATCATGGCCACCGCGGCATAGGCGCCCCGGCAGCGACGGTGCACATTGGCCACCGCCTCGAAGATGTCCTCTTCGGTAATGCGCAGCTTGCCCTGACGCTGCAACTCGTGGGCAAACACGTTGAGCAGAATCTCCGAATCGGAATCGGTGTTGATGTGGCGCAGATCCTCGACGAACAGGTCACGCTTCAGATCGTCGGCATTGGTCAGGTTGCCGTTGTGCGCCAGGCTGATGCCGTACGGCGAGTTGACGTAGAAGGGTTGGGCTTCGGCGGAGGATTCGCAGCCGGCGGTGGGATAGCGCACATGGCCGATACCCATGCTGCCCAGCAGACGCAGCATATGGCGGGTGTGGAAAACGTCCCGCACCAGACCATTGTCCTTGCGCAGGTAAAGACGACTGCCCTCGCAGGTCATGATGCCGGCCGCATCCTGGCCGCGGTGCTGGAGCACGGTCAGGCCGTCGTACAGCGCCTGATTGACCGGTCCCTGGGACACGATGCCGATAATGCCGCACATAGGCGTTGCCTCGTCAGCCCCTCGCGCCGTTCACCACTGCGGCAAACGACCGGGAGGTCAGTAATTGATGCGCGCTGCGATATCCCCGGGCAGGAAACCACGCAACCACAGGGCCAGATGCTGGAAATGGGGCAACAACTGGGACTCCGACCACCAGGGATCCCGCGGCATGGCCGTCAGCCCCGCCAGCAGCACCAGCACCGCCACGATGATCATGCCGCGCCCGAACCCGAACACCATGCCCAGCACCCTGTCCGTTCCGGTCAAACCCGTCTTCTGTACCAGTTGCCCCGCCAGGTAGCCGATCAACGCCCCCAGCAGCAGAACAGCCAGGAACAATACGGCGAAAGCGGCACCCAGACGCAGCGAAGGTATGGATATCCACTGCGCCAGCCGGCCGGACAGTGGCTCGAAGAAGGCCAGTGCGATCCACAGGGCGGCGACCCAACTGGCCAGGGAAAACGCCTCACGGACAAAGCCACGCACAAGACTCACCAGCGCCGAAACGCCGATCACCGCCAGGATCCCGTAATCCACCCAGGTCATGGCGGTGCGGGCCTGCCGACCGGTTCCGGCCCGGCCATACCCGGGAGTCTGTGGTGATTCATGGCGGCCATTTTACCAGAGCGCCGGCGCTACCCGAAACGGTGCCGGCAATCACCGGTGGGGGACGACCAGGCCCTTGAGCTGCATCTGCGCCTGCAGTTTGTCCCGCAAGGCATCGGCGTCGGCCCGCTTGAGAATAGGCCCCACTTCCACCCGGTACACAGCCCCTTCGCTGGTGCTGGCCTGTTGGACAAAAGCCTTGAATCCTTTGGTGCGCAGCTTGTCCCGCAGGGAGGTGGCGTTGTCCTGCTGACTGAAGCTCCCGACCTGAACCACCCATGCCGTCAGTGCCTGGTTCCCGGCCGAGTTGCCGCCTTGTTGATGTCCTGTCGGGGCGGACGGCGCCGCAGCTGGCGCGGTGGATGCTTCGGGCGGGGCCGGACTCCGGGGCTGGTGGCCCGCATCAGAGGGCGGCGCCGTCGCTGCTCCGTCTTTGCCCGGGGAGCCGCCCAACGCCGTGCCTTCGGCAGGCCGGGCCGGTACCGTGCCCGGTGGCGGAACCGACGGCAGCGGCTGCTGTACGACCTTCGGCGGCGGCGGCAACGAGCTGCCGGACCCGCTGCCGTCATCGGGGCCCTGCAGAATCATGGGAATGAAGATCACCGCCAGCGCCACCAGTACGATAGCGCCGACCAGACGCTGCTTGACGCGCTCCTCCACCACAGAACCCTCAGAATCCGCGCGCGTTGCCGCGACGATCTGCCGTCGCGGCAACGCACAAAACCCGGCCCATTATAGGCCCTGGTCCAATACCTCCGCTACGGTATGGAACGACCCGAACACCACCACCCGGTCCCCCGCCTGGGCATCGGCGCAGGCCCGCCGGTAGGCCTGCGCGACGGAGGCATCGCCATGGCACGGGGCGCCGCTCAGGACAGCGACGGCACGTTCCTGCAACGTGCGCACATTCAGGCCCCGGGGGCCTTCCAGGCCACCAAGATACCAGTGGTCCACCAGTGCGCCCATGGCGCTCACCACGCCTTCCACATCCTTGTCGGCCAGCATTCCGAACACGGCCAGGGTACGCCCCTGACAGGGCCGCTGCGCAAGCACACCGGCCAGGGCGCGGGCCGCCTGGGGGTTATGGCCGACGTCCAGTACCCGCTCCACCTCACCGGGCACCACCTGCAGCCGGGCCGGCAACACCGCCGTGCGCAGCCCGGTCGCGACAGCGTCGCGCGATACCGTGTAGCCCTTGCCGAGGGCCCGTGTGACGGCAACGGCACCGGCCGCGTTGGCGAGCTGGTAGTCTCCCGCCAATGCCGGCAGAGGCAACTGCTCCCAGCGGGTATCCCGGTTCCACCATGTCCAGTCTTGTTCCCCGGCCCGGAAATCGAAGTGTTCGCCGACGCCCATCCAGCGGGCGGCGATCCGCTCGGCATAATCGCGCAGACTGGCCGGGGGTTCGCGCTCGGCGCAGATCGCCGGGTGTCCGGGGCGGAACACGCCGGCCTTTTCCCGACCAATGGCCTCGCGGTCGGACCCGAGCCATTCCACGTGATCGATATCCACGCCCGTGACCATCGCCACGTCCGCGTCCCAGAGATTGACGGCATCCAGCCGGCCGCCAAGCCCCACCTCCAGCACGGCGATGTCCACCCGCTCGCGGCGAAAGATGTCCATTGCCGCCAGGGTGCCGAATTCGAAGTACGACAAGGTGGTGTCCTTGCGCACCGCGTCCACCGCCGCAAACGCCTCGCACAGGGCCTGATCGGACGCCTCCACGCCGTCCACACGCACGCGCTCGTTGTAACGGGACAGATGGGGTGATGTATAGGCGCCGACACGGTAGCCCGCGCTGCGCAGCATGGCTTCGATCATGGCCACACTCGAACCCTTGCCGTTGGTCCCCGCCACCGTCACGATGCCATGGGCGGCGGTGTGAAGACCCAGCGGCCTGGCGACCGCGGCCAACCGGCCAAGCCCCAGCTCGATGGCCTCGGGATGCAGGGTCTCCTGCCAGCGGAGCCATTGATTCAGGCTGGAAAAGCGCATAGGAGAAACGCCTCAACGCGCGCCCGGTGCAACGTTCGCCGGACGGCGGCAGGGGTCGGGTCAGGGTGCCGGCCGGTGGGTCAGTATCGCCAGCAGTCCCGCGATCCGGTCGCGCATCTGGCGCCGGTCGACGATCATGTCCACGGCGCCGTGCTCAACCAGGAATTCGCTGCGCTGAAAACCTTCAGGCAGGGTCTCCCGTACCGTCTGCTCGATCACCCGGGGGCCGGCGAAGCCGATCAGCGCATTGGGCTCGGCGATGTGGATGTCGCCCAGCATGGCCAGACTCGCCGAAACGCCGCCCATGGTGGGATCGGTAAGCACCGATATGTAGGGCACACCGGCTTCCGACAGGCGTGCCAGTGCGGCACTGGTCTTGGCCATCTGCATGAGGGAAAACAGCGCCTCCTGCATACGCGCACCACCGCTGGCAGCGAAGCACACCAGCGGGATCTTCTTGTCCAAAGAGGTGTTCACGGCGCGTACGAAACGCTCCCCCACCACCGCGCCCATGGAGCCGCCCATGAAGGCGAATTCGAAGGCGGCGGCCACCAGGGGAATTTCCTTGAGCTGGCCTTCGAAGACGATCAGCGCATCCTTCTCCGCCGTCTTCTTCTGACTCTGGGTCAGCCTGTCCCGGTACTTCTTGCTGTCCCGGAACTTCAGTACGTCCACCGGTTCCAGGGCGGTACCGATCTCATGGCGATTGTCCTTGTCCAGAAACGCATCGAGCCGCCGACGTGCACCGATACGCATGTGATGGCCGCACTTGGGACAGACGTCCAGGCTGCGTTCCAGCTCGGCCCGGTACAGCACGGCGTTGCAGGCATCGCACTTGGTCCACAGCCCTTCCGGAATGCTGCGTTTGGTCCCCCCTTCGGTGCGGATACGGGACGGCATCAGTTTCTGGAACCAGCTCATGTATTCTCGCCGACAGACTCGTCTTCAATGTTGCGGGACGGCTCAGCCATAACCGTGCACCTATTCGGCTACCGTCGCAGCAGCCTGCGCATCCATGGCCCGACGCATGGCCGAAACCAGTTCCGCTACGGCGGCTGGTATCTGCTGCGGCGAATGGGCCAGGTCCGCGATGCGTCGCACCAGGGCGCTACCCACCACCACCGCATCGGCCACCCGGGCCACGGCGGCGGCCGACTCGGCATCGCTGACGCCGAAACCGACTCCGATGGGCAGATCGGTGCACTGGCGGATCAATGCCAGCCGGGCCTCGACCGCGCCGACATCCAGCCGCGCCGAACCCGTCACTCCCTTGAGGGAGACATAGTACAGGAAGCCGCTGGCGGCGGCCGCTACACGTCGGATGCGATCCTCATGGCTGGTGGGCGCCAGCAGAAAGATGGGGTCGATGGCCACCGAGCGCAGCGCCGTCACCAGTGCGTCGGCCTCTTCCGGCGGCAGGTCCACGGTCAACAGCCCATCCACGCCGGCATCGGAAGCGGCCCGGGCAAAGGTGTCGTAGCCCATCACCTCGACGGGATTGAGATACCCCATCAGGACCACCGGCGTGTCACTGTCCTGGCGGCGAAACTCGCGCACCATGTCGAGCACGTCCCGCAGCCGTACGTGGTGGGCCAGGGCCCGCTCGCAGGCGGCCTGGATCACCGGTCCGTCCGCCATGGGGTCGGAGAACGGCACGCCGATCTCCAGCAGGTCCGCTCCGGCCTCCACCAGGGCGTGCATCAGCGGCACGGTGACGCCGGGTTCGGGGTCGCCGGCCGTCACGTAGGGGATCAGCGCCTTGCGGCCGGCGCTCGCGAGATCGGCGAAACGCCCAGCGATACGGCTCATACCTGAATCCCCTCGCGCGCGGCGACGGTGTGGATGTCCTTGTCGCCCCGTCCGGACAGGTTGACGATGACGATTCGATCCCTGTCCAGGGTCGGAGCCAGCTTTGCGGCATAGGCCAGGGCGTGGCTGGACTCCAGGGCCGGCAGAATCCCTTCGACGCGGGTCAGGCTGTGGAAGGCGTGCAGGGCTTCATCATCCGTCACGGCCACGTACCGGGCGCGGCCGCTGTCCTTCAGCCAGGCATGCTCGGGACCGACGCCCGGGTAGTCCAGGCCGGCCGAGATGGAATGCGTCTCGATGATCTGGCCGTCCTCGTCTTCCATGAGATAGGTGCGGTTGCCGTGCAGCACGCCGGGACGACCGGCGCACAGCGGCGCGGCGTGGTGGCCACTGGCGATGCCTTCGCCGCCGCCCTCGACGCCGTACAGCGCCACGTCGGCATCGTCGAGGAAGGGATGGAACAGCCCGATGGCATTGGAACCGCCGCCCACGCAGGCCACCAGGGCGTCGGGCAGGCGCCCGGCCAGGGCCTGAATCTGGGCACGCGCCTCGCGGCCGATCACAGTCTGAAAATCGCGCACCATGGCCGGATAGGGGTGAGGCCCGGCCACCGTGCCGATGATGTAGAAGGTGCTGTCGACGTTGGTCACCCAGTCCCGCATGGCCTCGTTGAGAGCGTCCTTGAGGGTGCGCGAGCCGGATGTGACCGCCACCACCTCGGCGCCCAGCAGGCGCATGCGGTAGACGTTGCTGGCCTGGCGCTGGATATCCTCGGCGCCCATGTACACCACGCACTCCATGCCCAGACGCGCGGCCACGGTGGCCGACGCCACACCGTGCTGACCGGCGCCGGTCTCGGCGATGATGCGGCGCTTGCCCATGTGGCGGGCCAGCAGGGCCTGCCCCATGGTGTTGTTGATCTTGTGGGCGCCGGTGTGATTGAGGTCCTCGCGCTTCAGGTAGATCTGCGCCCCGCCCAGGTGCTCGCTCCAGCGC
>DATFML010000106.1:0-13189 GCA_035266965.1 Gammaproteobacteria bacterium | reverse complement strand
AAATTCCCGCCCGCTCGCAAGGCTGGCCGCCGAGCCGGTCGGCCCGCTCGGTCAGTTGTTCTGGATGACGATGTTCGGGAAACGCGCGCTGTAGTCCTTGGCCTTGAGCGAGAGCTTGGCCGCCAGGCGGCGGGCGATTTCCCGATAGATCTGCGCCACCCGACTGTCCGGCTCGGCCACCACCGTCGGCTTGCCGCCGTCGGTCTCCTCGCGAATGCGGATATCCAGCGGCAGGGCGCCGAGGAAGTCCACCTCGTACTGGTCGGACATACGCTGGCCGCCGCCCTCGCCGAAGATGTGTTCCTCGTGGCCGCAGTTGCTGCAGATGTGGATGCTCATGTTCTCCACGATACCCAGCACCGGCACTTCCACTTTCTGGAACATCTTCAGGCCCTTGCGGGCATCCAACAGGGCGATGTCCTGGGGCGTGGTAACGATCACCGCACCGCTGACGGGCACCTGCTGGGCCAGGGTCAGCTGGGTGTCGCCGGTGCCCGGCGGCAGGTCGATGACCAGATAGTCCAGATCCTTCCAGTTGGTGTCCGACAGCAACTGCTGCAGGGCCTGGGTGACCATGGGTCCGCGCCACACCATCGGGGTCTCCTCGTCGATCAGGAAACCGATGGACATGGCCTGCAGGTGGTAGCTGACCATGGGTTCCAGGGTCTTGCCATCCTTGGATTCCGGCCGGCCGCTCACCCCCAGCATGCGCGGCTGGCTGGGCCCGTAGATATCCGCATCCAGGATGCCGACGCTGGCACCTTCCTGGGACAGAGCGAGGGCCAGGTTGACCGCGGTGGTGGACTTGCCCACGCCGCCCTTGCCGGACGCCACCGCAATGATGTTCTTGATGCCCTTGATGGGTTCCACACCCTTCTGCACGGCGTGGGCCACGACATCGCTGTCCACGTTGACGGTGGCGTCGGCAACGCCGCTGATGCCTTTGACCTTCTCCGCCAGCTTCTGAGCCAGTTGCTCCGCATAGCCCTTGGCGGGAAAACCGAGGGTCACGTCCACGGTCACCTTGTCGCCGTCCACCGCAATGTTCTTGATGCACTTGGTGGAGACCAGGTCCTTTTCCAGATAGGGATCGATGTACTCCTTGAGGGCGGTCTCGACCTGCAGCTGGGATACGTCACTCATGTCAGTGGTCCTCTGAACGCGCTCGCCACGGTACCGGGCGCGGATACCTGAAAAGTGGGCGGGATTGTACACAACTTTCACAACGGCGTCTCCCGTCCCCGGGGAGGGGGATTTCCCCCATCCCGGTGGCGGGCACAGCGGATAATTGTTAACTTATGCGCCTTTCATTCCTTGGGGTTAGCGCCACCCGCCGCTCATGAACGACTCTCGACGCACCATCCTGGTCACCAGCGCCCTGCCCTATGCCAACGGGCCCATCCACCTGGGTCATCTGGTGGAGTACATCCAGACCGACATCTGGGTCCGCTTCCAGAAGCTGCGGGGCCACGACTGCCTGTACGTGTGCGCCGACGACGCCCATGGCACCCCCATCATGCTGCGGGCCGAGAAGGAAGGCCTCACCCCGGAGGCGCTCATCGAGCAGGTGGGCGAGGCCCATCGGGCGGATTTCGCGCAGTTCCGCATCGGCTTCGACAACTACTACACCACTCACTCCGAGGAAAACCGCGAGTCGGCGGCCTACATCTATACCCGCAACCGGGACGCCGGCCACATCGTTACCCGTGTCATCCGTCAGGCCTACGATCCCGAGCGGCGGATGTTCCTGCCCGACCGGTTCATCAGGGGGGAGTGCCCGCGCTGCGGGGCCCAGGACCAGTACGGCGACTCCTGCGAGGTGTGCGGAGCCACCTACAGCCCCACCGACCTGAAGAACCCGGTATCGGCCATCTCGGGCGCGCAACCTATAGAAAAGGAGTCGGAGCACTATTTCTTCAAGCTCGGCGACTTCGATGGCATGCTGCGCCAGTGGATCAGCCGCAGCGGCCTGCAGAGCGGCATCGCCAACAAGCTCAACGAGTGGTTCGAGGCCGGCCTGCAGGACTGGGACATCTCCCGGGACGCCCCCTACTTCGGCTTCGAGATCCCCGATGCGCCGGGCAAGTACTTCTACGTGTGGCTGGATGCCCCCATCGGCTACATCGCCAGCTTCAAGAACCTCTGCAAACGGCGCCCGGAACTGGATTTCGACGCCTACTGGGGCACCGACAGCCACTACGAGCTGTACCACTTCATCGGCAAGGACATCGCCTACTTCCACACGCTGTTCTGGCCGGCCATGCTGGCCGGCGCCGGGCTGCGCACCCCCACCGCCGTGTTCTGCCACGGCTTTCTGACCGTCAACGGCCAGAAGATGTCCAAGTCGCGCGGCACCTTCATCATGGCGCGCACCTATCTGGAACATCTGAATCCCGAATACCTGCGCTATTACTTCGCCGCCAAGCTGGGCGACGGCATCGAAGACCTGGACCTGAACCTGGAGGATTTCCGCCTGCGGGTGAACGCCGACCTGGTGGGCAAGGTGGTGAACATCGCCAGCCGCTGCGCCGGCTTCATCAACAAGCGCTTCGACGGCAGGCTGTCCGCCGAGCTGGCGGAGCCGGCGCTGTTCGCCGAATTCGCCGATGCCGCCGACGCCATCGCCGAGCTCTACGAAACGCGCCAGTTCGGTCACGCCATGACCGAAATCATGCAGCTGGCGGACAAGGCCAATCAGTACATCGACGCCAGAAAGCCCTGGGTGGCCATCAAGGAGCCCGGACGGGAGGCGGAGGTACAGGCGGTGTGCACCATGGGCCTGAACCTGTTCCGGGTGCTCATGACCTACCTCAAACCCGTGCTGCCCGGCGTGGCCGAGGGCGCCGAGACGTTTCTGGGCATCGAACCTCTGACCTGGATCAAGGTTGGTGAACCTTTGGTCAACCATACTATTGGTGCGTTCGTGCCGTTGATGACGCGCATCGAGCCGGACGCCGTGGAGGCGCTGCTGGAGGCATCCCGGGAAGACATGGCCGGCGCGGAAGGGCCCGCCGAGGCCGGCGGACCCCTGCAGGACGACCCCATCGGGCCGGAGATCCAGTACCCGGACTTCGCCCAGGTGGATCTGCGGGTGGCCCGTATCGCCAAGGCCGAGCATGTGGAGGGCGCCGACAAGCTGCTGCGCCTGACCCTGGACCTGGGCGGCGAGACCCGCACGGTGTTCGCGGGCATCAAATCCGCCTACCGGCCCGAGGAACTGCAAGGGCGGCTCACCGTCATGGTGGCCAACCTGGCGCCCCGCAAAATGCGCTTCGGCGTGTCGGAAGGCATGGTGCTCGCCGCCGGCCCCGGCGGGCGGGACCTGTGGATCCTGTCCCCGGACAGCGGCGCCCAGCCCGGCATGCGCGTCAAGTAGCGCGCCGCATCGTTGCACCCCGGCGACGAGGCATGGGGATCGATGTTGAGAAGCTGTATACTCGCTACTTGTTTGACTCCACCCCGGCTGCGCGGAGTTGATGTGCGATGACCGAATACGCCCTGATCCTGGTCAGCACGGTGCTGGTGAACAACTTCGTGCTGGTGAAGTTCCTGGGACTGTGTCCGTTCATGGGCGTGTCGCGCAAGCTGGAGACGGCCACCGGCATGGCGCTGGCCACCACCTTCGTGCTGACCCTGTCCTCCATCTGCAGCTACCTGGCCGAGCACTACCTGCTCGAACCTCTGGGCCTGGGGTACCTGCGCACCATCACCTTCATCCTGGTCATCGCGGTGGTGGTGCAGTTCACCGAAATGGTGGTGCACAAGACCAGTCCTTTGCTCTATCAGGTGCTGGGCATCTTTCTTCCGCTGATCACCACCAATTGCGCCGTGCTGGGCGTCGCGCTGCTGAATGTCCAGCAGCATCTGGGGTTCCTGCAGTCGGCCGTGTACGGCTTCGGTGCCGCCGTCGGTTTCTCGCTGGTGCTCATCCTGTTCTCGGCGGTTCGCGAACGGGTGGCGGCCGCCGACGTGCCGGTACCGTTCCGGGGCTCCGCCATCGCCCTGATCACCGCCGGGCTGATGTCGCTGGCCTTCATGGGCTTCTCGGGCCTGGTCAAGGGTTGAGGCGCCGCCATGGGAACCTATAGGGCTGACAAGGCGGAGGGCGCACCATGCTGACGCCGATCCTCGCCCTGGGTCTGCTGGCCGCCGTGTTCGGCCTGCTGCTGGGCTACTCCGCGATCCGCTTCCGGGTGGAGGGCGAACCCATCGTGGAGCAGATCAACGCCATCCTGCCCCAGACCCAGTGCGGCCAGTGCGGCTACGCCGGCTGCCGACCCTATGCCGAAGCCATCGCGGCCGGCGAAGCGGACATCAATCAGTGCCCGCCCGGCGGCGAAGCCGGCATCCAGGCCCTGGCCGATCTGCTGGGGCGCGATCCCCTGCCGCTGAACGAAAGCCACGGCGAGCACAAGGGCAAGCGGGTGGCGCGCATCGACGAAAGCACCTGCATCGGCTGCACCCTGTGCCTGCAGGCCTGTCCGGTGGACGCCATCCTGGGGGCCGCCAAGCACATGCACACCGTCATCGAGGCCGAATGCACCGGCTGTGAGCTGTGCCTGGAGCCCTGCCCGGTGGACTGCATCGAGATGATTCCGGTCAGGGAAGACATCACCACCTGGAAGTGGCCGTTCCCGGAAGAGCGCTGGGTGGACATCGCCCAGGCCCCGCTGCGACACGCGGCCCGGTAGTGGTTGGCCGACGGCCCTGATTGATGGCGGCACGCTTCGACAAGCTGTTTCATTTCCACGGTGGCCTGCACCTGCCCGGCCACAAGGACCAGTCCACCGCCACGCCGGTGGTACCCGCGCGGGTACCGTCCCGCTTGATCCTGCCGCTGCACCAGCATATCGGTCAGCCCGCCGAAGCCCTGGTGAAACCCGGAGATCACGTTCTGAAAGGCCAGCTCATCGGGCGGGCGGAAGGCTATGTCAGTGCCGGCGTGCACGCCAGCAGCTCGGGGCGGGTGGTGGAGGTCGCGGAGCGGCCGGTGCCCCATCCTTCCGGTCTGACCGCGCTGTGCGTGGTCATCGAGACCGACGGCCTGGAGCAGTGGCGCGAGCGGGACGAGCCGCCGACGGACTACCGCACGCTGGACCCCAGCGAGCTGCGCAACCGCATCCGCGACGCGGGCATCGTGGGACTGGGCGGCGCGGGCTTTCCCACCTTCGTGAAAATGAACCCCGGCGCCGGCCATGCCATCGAGCTGCTGATCATCAACGGCGCCGAGTGCGAGCCGTACATCACCTGTGACGACATGCTGATGCGCGAGCGCCCGGCGGACATCGTGACCGGCATGACCATCCTGCGCCACGCCGTGGGCGCCCGCGAATGCGTGATCGCGGTGGAGGACAACAAGCCCCAGGCCATTGCCGCTCTGCAGCGGGAAGTGGAAGCGGCGGGCGATCCCACCGTGCAGGTGGTGACGGTGCCCACCCGCTATCCCACCGGCGGCGAGAAACAGCTCATCAAGGTGCTGACCGGAAGGGAAGTGCCCAGCCAGGGTCTGCCCGCCGACATCGGCGTGGTCTGCCACAACGTGGGCACCGCGGCGGCCGTGTACCGCAACGTGATGGACGACCAGCCGCTGGTCTCCCGGTTCATCACCGTCACCGGCGGCGGCGTGGCGCAGCCCCGCAACCTGGAGGTGCTGATCGGCACCCCCATCGCCGATCTGGTGGCGCAGTGCGGCGGCTACACCGACACCGCGGACCGCCTGATCATGGGTGGGCCCATGATGGGCTTCGCCCTGCCCGACGATGCCCTGCCGGTGATCAAGACCACCAACTGCATTCTGGTGGCCGCTCGCGCCGAGCTGCCCGCACCCCGGACGGCCATGCCCTGCATCCGCTGCGGAGAATGCGTACAGGTCTGTCCGGCGAACCTGCTGCCCCAGCAGCTGTACTGGTATGCCCACGCCAAGGATTTCGACAAGATCCAGGACTACCACCTGTTCGACTGCATCGAATGCGGCTGTTGCGCCCAGGTCTGCCCCAGCCACATTCCCCTGGTGCAATACTACCGCTTCGCCAAGACCGAAATCTGGGCTCAGGAACGGGAGCGGCGCCATGCCGATCAGGCACGTCGACGCCATGAATTCCGTCTGGCCCGGCTGGAACGGGACAAGCAGGAACGGGAGCAACGTCTGCGGGAGCGGCGCAAAGGGGCGCCCCAGGACACCAAGAAAGCCGCCATCCAGGCCGCTCTGGAACGGTCCAAGGCGAAGAAGGCGGCGGCGGGCAACGCCCCGGACGCAACCGCTGCAGCGGCGCCCGAACCGTCGGGCGACGCCGCCGAGGCGACGCCCAAGCCGCAGTCCAAAGAAAACGCCTGATGGAGTTTCACACCTACAGCTCGCCGCATCTGCCCGCCCACAACGACGTGGCCGTGGTCATGCGTCGGGTGCTCTACGCCCTGGTGCCCGGCGCGCTGGCCTACTGGTGGTTCTTCGGCTGGGGCGTGCTGATCAACCTGGCGCTGTGCGTGTCCGTGGCGGTGGGCGCCGAGGCCGCCATACTCCAACTGCGGGGCCGCCCGGCGGGGCGCTTCCTGGCGGACGGCAGCGCGGTGGTGACCGGCGCGCTGCTGGGCCTGGCGCTGCCGCCGCTGACTCCCTGGTGGATACCGGTGGTGGCGGTGCTGTTCGCCATCGTGGTCGCCAAGCAGTTGTACGGAGGCCTGGGCTACAACCCCTTCAATCCGGCCATGGTGGGCTATGTGGTGGTGCTGATCTCCTTTCCCCGGGAGCTGTCCCTGTGGGCCTCGCCCGTCGGCATCGGCGCCCACACCCTGAACCTCGCCCAGACACTGCAACTGGTGTTCGCCAACCACTTCCCCGGCGGGTTGAACTGGGACGCGGTCACCTCGGCCACTCCCCTGGACGCGGTCAAGATCGGCCGCGGGCTCGACAAGACCATGAGCGAAATCGGCCGCGCACCGGTGTTCGGGGACTTCGGGGGCGTGGGCTGGGAATGGGTGAATCTGTGGTACCTGGTGGGAGGCATCTGGCTGCTGCGCGAGCGGGTGATCCGCTGGCAGATTCCCGCCGGGGTACTGGGCGCCCTGTTCTTCATGGCACTGGCCTTCTACCTGAGCAGCCCCGATCGGTTCCCGTCCCCGCTTTTTCACCTGTTCAGCGGCGCCACCATGCTGGGGGCGTTCTTCATCGCCACCGACCCGGTATCGGCCAGCACCACCAACCGGGGGCGCCTGATATACGGCGCCGGCATCGGCATCCTGGTGTACGTCATCCGCACCTGGGGCGGATACCCTGAAGGGGTGGCCTTCGCGGTATTGTTGATGAACATGGCCGCCCCTACCATCGACTACTACAGCCGTCCGCGCGTGTTCGGCCAATCCAGGGAATAGACGTGAGCTACCGGCAGGTCCTGGTCACTTCGCTGCTGTTGCTGCTGTTCGCGGTCGCCGGTACCGCGCTGGTCGCGCTCACCTACGACCAGACCCGCGGGCGCATCGCCGCCAACGAACGGGCCGCCCTGCTGCACAACCTGCAGTTGCTGGTGCCGCGCAGTGCCTACGACAACGACCCGCTGCAGGACACCGTGCAGGTCCGTGACCCCGCCATGCTGGGCACCGGCGACCCGGTGACGGTGTACCGCCTGCGCAAGGGCGGCAAGCCGGTGGCCGCGGTGCTCACCCCGGTGGCCCCCGACGGCTACGGCGGCCCCATCAGGCTGCTGGTGGGCATCTACTACGACGGCACCATCGCCGGGGTGCGGGTCCTGTCCGAGCACGAGACCCCCGGTCTGGGGGACGCCATCAAGGCGGACCGCTCCAACTGGATTTTCGGTTTCAACGGCAAATCCATCGGCAATCCGCCCCTGGACAAGTGGAAGGTGAAGAAGGACGGCGGCGTGTTCGACCAGTTCACCGGCGCGACAATAACCCCACGGGCGGTAGTAAAAGCTATTCGGAAGACTCTGATATACTTTTCACGGCATCGCGCCAGCCTGTTCAAGGGCGGCGGCGCTGGTTAGGGAACAGAGGCCGCCGGCCCATTCCGGGCGGGCGTGAGTCCGATCCAATGCACAACAATTGACGCTCGTCATGGCCGCCGCGGCCGGACGCAGCCATGCTCGTACCATGACCGGACCCAGCTACAAGTCGATCGCCGTCAACGGGCTGTGGGCCAACAACAGCGGCCTGGTGCAGCTGCTGGGTCTGTGCCCCACGCTGGCGGTCACTTCCACCGTCATCAACGGCCTGGGCATGGGGCTGGCCACCACCGCCACACTGGTCGCCTCCAACACCACTGTGTCCGTGATCCGCAAAGTGGTGCGCCCGGAAGTGCGCATTCCGGTCTTCGTACTGGTGATCGCCTCCATCGTCACCGCCATCGAGCTGGTGATGAACGCCTACTTTCATCAGCTGTACAACATCCTGGGCATCTTCATACCCCTGATTGTCACCAACTGCGTGATCATCGGACGGGCCGAGGCGTTCGCCTCCAAGAACACACCCGACCGCGCCTTCCTGGACGGACTGATGATGGGGATCGGCTTCACCCTGGTGCTGATGGCCCTGGGCGCCATGCGCGAGGTGGTGGGGCAGGGTACGCTGCTGGCCAACGCCCAACTGATGTTCGGGCCGGCAGCCAAGACCTGGACCCTGCACGTCCTGCACCACTACCGGGGCTTCCTGGTGGCGACCCTGCCGCCGGGCGCCTTTCTCGGCCTGGGGCTGCTCATCGCCCTGAAGAACGTCATCGATGCCCGGCGGGAACGCCGCGCGGCACGCGCCGCCGTCCCCGCCGTGCAGCCGGCCAATACGCCTGCGTAGGGAGGCTCTGCAGCGCTTCCCTGGCACAACGGCCCATCTGAAACAGAGGAGTGAACAACATGTCCGGACATTTTCCCTTCCTGGGAAAAGGAGTGCGCTACGGCGCCGCCCGTCTGCCCATCAGCGCCTTCTTCGAGCACCACGGCTTCGGCCTGGCGACCCAGGAGAAGTACTACAAATGGTGGTACGACTGGGCCAAGAATTTCGTGCAGAACGATCCGGACCTGAGCTACACGAAGGCCGTGGAGTTTTCCCACTACCCGTACGGCCAGCATGCCCACCACAGCTTCCATCTCAACAAGAAGCTGTGGGCCATCACGCTCGCCGATCTGGGCGACGTGATACGGGACCACATTATGCCCAAGCTCAGCGAGGAACAGCTCCACCAGCTGGAAGCCGATCACGACAAGCTGGTGCAGAAACTGGAGAAGGAAGCGGAAAGCGCCGACGAGCTGGAAATCCCCGAAGTGGGCTACTTCCGGCACACCTGAGCGCCCCCAACGCCGGCCACGAAAAAGCCCCGCCCGCGGGGCTTTTTCGTGGCCGCCCGCCGCACACTCGATATCCACCCCGGTCTCGGGTATGTTGCTGGACCGGTACGCCAGGCAGCCCCTGACATGAACAAAGAAAAGCGCCGGCTCATCTTCGAACGCCTGAAGGCAGCCAACCCCGCTCCCACCACCGAGCTGAACTACGGCAATCCGTTCCAGCTGCTGGTAGCGGTGATCCTTTCCGCCCAGGCCACCGACAAGGGCGTGAACAGGGCGACCGAACGGCTCTTCCGGGTGGTGGAAAAGCCGGCCGATGTGCTGGAGCTGGGCGAGCAGCGGTTGAAGGACTACATCAAGACCATCGGGTTGTTCAACAGCAAGGCCAGGAACATCGTCGCCGCCTGCGACATTCTGCAGACGCGCCACCACGGCGAGGTGCCCCGGGACCGCGAGGCGCTGGAAGCGCTGCCCGGCGTGGGCCGCAAGACCGCCAACGTGATCCTCAACACCGCCTTCGGCGAACCGACCATCGCCGTGGACACCCACATCTTCCGGGTCGCCAACCGCACCGGTCTGGCGCCCGGCAAGACCGTGCTGGAAGTGGAGCGCCGGTTGGAGAAATTCGTGCCGGCACCCTTCAAGAAGGACGCCCATCACTGGCTCATTCTGCTGGGGCGCTACACCTGCATGGCCCGCAAGCCCCGCTGCCCCGCCTGTCCCATCCGCGATCTGTGCGAGTACCGCCACAAGACCGTCGACGGGTGACACGCAGCGCCGCAGGTGCCGTGCTACCTTAGGCTTGAATGCACGGCGACCGTCGGTCGCCGGCAACCGCGGGGCAACGCCCGCACCGATATCGTCAACGGATTCGCCATGCTTTTCGGACAGGACCGGGACCAGATCCGCCATTTCTACTACGACGTCTGGCGCAAACACCAGGCCGGTGAACCCTTGGAGCCGCTGGAAACCATGGTTCGCGACGTCATCCTGGACCATCCCGAATACCAGCACCTGCTGGGCGATCCAGAACGTTCCCTGCAGCGCGAGTACCTGCCGGACGGCGGCGAGACCAACCCGTTTCTGCACATGGGCCTGCACATCGCCATTCAGGAGCAGATCGGCACCGATCGCCCGCCGGGCATCCGCCACCTGTACCGCCGACTGCTGGCCCGCACCGGCGACGCCCATGAGGTCGAGCACCGCATCATGGACTGCCTGGCCGAAATGATCTGGCGCGCTCAGCGCGACGGCAGCGCTCCGGACGAGACCGGCTACCTGCAGTGTCTGCGGCGGGTGCTGGGCTGACCGCGGCCCGCCGGCAGACCGATCGAACCGCCGCCGGCCAACGGCAGCATCGGTCAGGCAGCGGCTCAAGACCGCCGCCGCCGGCGCCGCTAAGTGAAGCAGCGGCGGGAAATTACGTAACAACCGGACCAGGGGAGTCGCCCAGCCATGCTAGCGGGCCACAGCAACGGATTTCTGTTTGCCGTTCTCGACATCATGGCCATCGCATTCGTGATGGTACTCGCAGCATTGGTGCTCTGGGGCGTCGGCACCTACATCCTGGACGCCAGCCAGACCCGCCACGCCATCCGCCACAACTACCCGGTCATCGGACGTTTCCGTTACCTGTTCGAGCACCTGGGCACGTTCTTCCGCCAGTATTTCTTCGCCATGGACCGCGAGGAGCTGCCGTTCAACCGCGCCGAGCGCAGCTGGGTCTATCGGGCGTCCAAGAACCTGGACAGCACGGTGCCGTTCGGCTCTACCCGGGACCTGCGGCCCCTGGGTTCGGTGTACTTCGTCAACTGCCCGTTCCCGGATCTGGGTGAAGACACCAAACCGCCGGTGGCGGTCACCATCGGCCCGTACTGCGACAAGCCCTACATCACCGAATCACTTTTCAACATCTCGGCCATGAGCTATGGCGCCATCTCGCGCCCGGCGGTGCTGGCCCTGTCCAAAGGGGCACAGATGGCCGGCTGCTGGATGAACACCGGCGAAGGCGGCCTGTCCCCCTACCATCTGGAAGGGGGCGCCGATCTGATCATGCAGATCGGTACCGCCAAGTACGGCGTACGGGACGAATACGGCCACCTGGACGAAAAGAAGCTGCGCGAAGCGGCCGGCCACGACACCGTGCGCATGGTGGAGATCAAGCTCAGCCAGGGCGCCAAGCCCGGCAAAGGCGGCATTCTGCCCGCGGTCAAGGTCACGCCGGAGATCGCGGCCATTCGCTGCATCCCGCCCTACAAGGCATCCATCAGTCCCAACCGTCATCTGGAAGTGAGCAGCGTGGGGGATCTGCTGGACATGATCGACCGGGTGCGGCGCATCACCGGCAAGCCGGTGGGGTTCAAGACCGTCCTGGGCGCCTACGGCTGGCTGGACGAGCTGTTCGCGGAGATCCACCGTCGCGGCATCGAGACGGCGCCCGATTTCATCACCCTGGACGGTGCCGAGGGCGGCAGCGGCGCGGCGCCCATGGCCCTGATGGACAACATGGGCATACCCCTGCGCGAAAGCCTGCCCCTGCTGGTGGACAAGCTGATCGCCCACGACCTGCGCGAGCGCATCAAGGTCATCGCCGCCGGCAAGCTCATCACCCCGGCGGACGTGGCCTGGGCATTGTGCATGGGCGCCGACTTCGCGAACTGCGCGCGCGGGTTCATGTTCGCCCTGGGCTGCATTCAGGCCCTGCAATGCAACAAGGACACCTGCCCCACCGGCATCACCACCCACAACCCGAGGTTGCAGGAAGGTCTGGACCCGCACCTGAAGGCCGTGCGCGTGAGCAACTACGTGGAAAACATGGTGCACGAAGTCGGCACCATCGCACACGGCTGCGGCGTCTCCAATCCCCGCAACCTGCGCCGCTTCCATGCCCGCATGGTCACCGAACAGGGCGTCTCCAGCCCGTTGGACGAAATCTATCCCGAACCCCGCCGGGGCACCGCCAGCGTCAGTCTGCAGCGCCGGGCCAACTGAGGCGCTCGGGACACGGGCGAACCGGTCCGCTGCCCTTTTTGCGGTGTGTCGTCGCGGGATGCACCGCCCCCGGATCAGGCGGCCGAATGCGCCGGACGGGCCGTGCGGGCAACCGAGCCGTCGAACAGCCGCCACACCACCCAATAGACCAGCAGACCGCAGTAGGCACCGGCGATCACGTCGCTGACGAAATGATAGTCCAGCAGCACCAGCGCGGCGGCCAGCAGGCACAGCAGCGCGGCCAGTGCCCCACGGTAGCGGGGATAGTAATGCCACACCGCCGCCGCCATGGCGGTGAAGACGATCATGTGTCCGGACGGAAAGCCGTTGAACACGCCGGTGCCGTGGAACCAGTGAAAGCCCTCCAACTGCGGCTGCACCAGCCAGTCGCGGGTCCTTATGCGTCCGAACACCAACTTGAGGATCACTTTTGCCCCATAGGACAGCGGCGCCACCATTCCCAGCAACGCCAGACACCCCCGCAGCCGCCCTCTGACCGGATCGGCGGCCAGCAGGAAACGTCCGCCCCATCCCAGCACGGTAACGGCACTCACCACCGGCAGCAGCAGGTCGGGCACATGGGGCATGCCGGACCCGGTGCCCGTCCGACCCATGAGCAGGTGTTGCACAAGGCGCGCCACCTCCGCGTCCACAAACCGGTAGCTGACGTACGCCGCCAGGGCGAAGGGCAAAAGGGCAACGAGCAGCGTCTTGAGGCGCATGGCAGTATCGGTCCCGCTCACAGTGAAGGCCACAGGTCCGTCGGGCCTGTGCGTCGCCGGCGCAGACGGGGACCCGGACAGGTCGGCAGGGTTTGTAAAATATTCCCTATTATGACTTGAAACGCCGCCGGCCGTTCAGCGTCCTGCCGGAGGGCCGCGACGATGGTCTTTGCCGGGCGCTTCGGCTAC
>DATFML010000105.1:0-7175 GCA_035266965.1 Gammaproteobacteria bacterium | reverse complement strand
AAACTCGCACAGCCGACCCAGCACCTGCGCTTCGCTGCCGTCCACCTCATAGGGCAGTGTAGCCCCGAACAACCTGCCGTCGGCCGGCATCGCCACACCCAGCAACAGGCGATCCAGCCCCTGCCGCCAGCTGTGCTCGCCGGTGGCCGGCAGCCCCAGCTGTCGCCGGTGGCGGGCATCGATACCCCAGCGGATGCCGGCTTCGCGGATCCAGCGGTGCACCACCGCCAGTTCATCTTCCGCGAACCCGAACCGTCGGCGCACGGCCGCCGTCTCCAGCAGACCGGCCATGGTGTCGGCGTCGTAGCGGCTGTCGCGCAGACCCAGCAGGCTCAGAAAAGTCGCCGTCAGCGGGCTTTCCGATGCGAGCGGCCGGTCCGCGATGGAAAACGGTATGTGACGCTCGTCCCGGACGCTGGAGAACACCGCTTCGATATACGGCGCGTACTGGTCGATGTCCGGCGCCATGACCAGCACGTCCGAGGCGCGCAGCTCCGGGTTGTCGGCAAACAGCCGCAGGAGCTGGTCGTGCAGCACTTCCACCTCGCGCATCGGCCCGTGACAGGCATGGATCTGCACCGAGCGGTCATCCGCCGCCGGCGGGACACGGGCCGCGCCCGCGGCGCCGCGGTCCTCCAGGGTCAGGATATCGCGCTGAATGCACTGCAGGAGCCCGTCTCCCCGGGGAGCGACGAAGTTGTCGGTCTCCTCGCCACCCAGTTCCTGCAGCAGATCGATGAAGTCCCGGCCCTGCTTGCCCAGGGAGGCCAGCAGGGCGTTGCCGGTTTCCAGATGCAGCGTCTGCTGCATCTGGGCCGAGCGCGCCGCCAGGTCCCGCTCGGCGATCACGTCCCCCCAATACTCCTGACAGGGATTGAGCACGAACAGGTGCAGGTCCATCAGGGCAGCCAGATGCTGGAGCACCGTCAGATAGGTAGGCGACAGGGAGGCGAGGCCGAACAGCACGGCCCGCTCGGGCAGTCGCCCGGATTCCACCCTGCCCCCCTGCACGGCCGCCGCGAACCGGTCCAGCACCCGGACCCAGTGCTGATCCGCCGAACCGGCGAGGCGGCGCCAGAGCCCCGCCTGCCAGTGCTCGTCTTCACCCCGCTCCCAGGCGCGGATCCAGTCGGGACGGTAGACCTGATACTGATCGAACAGGCCGGCAATACGCTCGGCAAGGTCGTAGGCGCGCCGGTCGTCGCCGTCGGCAAGGTAGGCCTCCAAGGCAGGGGCGACACCGCCTGCCTCGCTCGCCTGCAGGCGCTTGAGCACCCGCCATTTGAGGACCGCCGGATCGAACGCGGAACGCGCCGGCACCTGATCCAGAACCGCCTCGAACATGGACCACACGAACTCCGCCGGAAAACGGAACCGGGTGTTGGCCAGCACGCCCTGGCGCTTGGCCAGTTCCAGGGACAGCCAACGGGCCATGCCGTGGTTCTGCACGACCACTTCCTCCGGCGCCAGCGCGGCGCTCAGCGGCTGCCCCAGCACGTCGGCCAGGCGCGCGGCCAGGGCTTCCAGGCGATTGCCGTAATGGATCGTCAACATAGGGGTCTAAAGGATCACGGTCGTGGACTCTGCCGGCCCCATGGTACCCGATTGCACGGACCATTGACCCAATGCGGCCAGGGTATTTGAGGCCATCGCACGCCTTTGACACGCCGCTATGGTTTCTCCGGGATCCGGGCCGCCGCACCGGGCGGCATCTGCCGCTGCCGGGATCATTACCATCCTGCAATTGTCCGACAAAACCAATGCACGCCGGGATAATCTTGCAGCCATGCATCTGTACGGACAACGATCGCCCCGAACCCCCCGTTGGCTGCTGGCCGTCGGATTGCTGCTGGCCGCCGCGACCGCCACCGCGGGCACCGATGGCGTCGTGAAGGCCCGCAGCCGCACCGTCACGACCCGCCTGACGGCCTACGCCCGGGTGATGCCCGTGGCGGTGCTCAGCCTGCGTGCCCAACTGACCGGTATCCTCACGGGACTGAGGGTACTGCCGGGGGATCCGGTCGCATCCGGCAAAACGCTGGCCCGCCTGGCCGGGCCCGCGGTCAAGGCCCGCCTGGCGGCACGCCGCGATGCGGTCAAGAGCGCCCGGGCGGCGTTGGCTGCGGCCCGCAAGACCCTCGCAGTCCGTCGACGCAAGCTCACGCTGCGCCTCAGCACACAGCAGGCCGTGGATCAGGCGCGGGCCGGCCTGAGCGAAGCGCAGGCGAACCTGGACAGGGCGCACAGTCGCCTGCAGGCGGTAACGGAAATGACCCGCGTGCGCAGCGCCGGCAGCGGCTCGGTGCTGTCCGTACAGGCGGCGAACGGCGAACGGGTCAAGGCGGGCCAGGTGCTGCTCACTGTGCAGCCCGCCGGCGGCCTGTGGCTCACCGCCGTGTACTACGGAGCTACCGCTGCCTCGGTGCACGCCGGCATGCGCGGACGGTTCGTGCCGGCCGACGGCGGACCCTCCGTGGCGGTGAAGGTGCACAGCCTGGTCGGCCCGCTGCACCCCGACGGCGGCGAAACCGTGGGTCTGACGGCCGCCAAAACCTCCCCGGGCTGGCGCAACGGGGAAGCGGGAACCGTCACCCTGGCGGGCGCCAGACACACACTGGCGGCGGTTCCCACGCCGGCCCTGATCCTGAACCGGGGCCATTGGTGGGTACTGGTACACACCGCCGGCGGCAATCACCGCCGGGAGGTTGTCCCCGGACCGACGCGCGGCGGCTGGACCGCCATCCGCCAGGGGCTGCAGCCGGGCACGGCAGTGGTGGTGCAGAATGCCTACCTGGAATTCCATCGGGAGGTTTCCCGGCACTACCAGCCGCCCGATTGACATCCATGGCGACGCCCGGAAACCTGAAGACCCTGCTGACGCGCCCCCTGCTGTGGGGGCTCTTGTACGGCGCACTGATCGTCTACGGCGTCTACGCTCTCTACCATATTCCCATCGAGGTCCTTCCGCGCTTCGACTTTCCCCAGATCAGCGTCATCACGCACTACCCCGGCGCCAGCGCCACTGAACTGGAGACGCTGATCGTACGGCCCATCGAAAGCCAGTTGCTCACCCTCCCGGACCTGGTGAGCGTGCGCAGCACCATGGGACACGGCGAGGTCCAGACCGATGTCCGCTTTCGAAACGGTACCCATGCGCAGACGGACCTGCAGGCGGTATACAGCGCCATCGACCGGGCCCGCGGCCGGTTGCCGGCGGCGGCCCACCCTTACGCGGAAATCATGGGCAACGCCATCAACGAGGTGGCCGACTACACCGTGACCATCCCCCCGCAGGTCGCACCGGCTGCCGTGCAGCGCGCCATCCGCAGCCGCGTGGCACCCGCTCTGCGGGCCCTGCCCGGGGTGCAGCGGGTGGAGGTGTACGGCCCCGGCGACGAAGCGCTGTGGGTGCAGCCGAACCTGAATGCGCTGCACCACTACGGCGTGGCGGTCACCAGTCTCGTGCGCGCGATCAAACAACATGTGCTGCTCGGCCCCGGCGGCTACCTGTCCCGTGGCCACCAGCACATATTGATCGAAGCACGCAGCCTTCCGGTGCATGTCGCCGACCTGGAAGGGATCGCGGTGCCCGCACAGCACGGCCCCATCGCGCTGCGAAACCTGGCCCGCGTGGTGCGCGCAGCCGTGCCGGTCCACCACGCCGTGTACCTGGACGGCCGTCCCAGCGTCGCGGTCACGGTATTGAAGCAGCCCGGCGCCTCCACCGTGCCGGTGGACCAGGCAATCGCCCGCACCCTGGCCCGCACTGAAAACCAATTGCCCAAAGGCGCGCACTGGGTGCGCACCTACAGCCAGGGACACCTGGTGCATCTCATTTTTTCGGACCTGGGCCGCAACCTGCTGGTGGGTGCCGGTCTGGCCGTCGCCGTGTTGCTCTGGGTGCTCGGCGCCGGCCGGGGCATCTGGGCGCTGGCGTTCAGCATCCCCCTGTCTCTGCTGTTGGGCATCGCCGGCCTGTACGCCGGCGGCCACAGCCTGGATCTGATGACCCTCGGGGCGTTGACGGTCGCCGTGGGTCTGCTGGCCGACGACGCGATCATCGTGCTGGAGAGCATCTACCATCGCTGGGAGAACGGCTCGGCACACTGGGAAGGCGTCTGGCAGGGCGTGCGGGATATCGTCAGCCCCGATATCACCGGCACGCTCACCACGGTCTCGGTGTTCGTGCCGCTGATGTTCGTCGGCGGGATCGCGGGCCTGTTCTTCGTCCCCTTCGCCCTCGCCATGGGCCTGGCGCTGATTGCTTCGCTCGCCATCTCCCTGACCCTCATTCCGCTTGCCCTGGGCTTCATCAAGGCCCGTCCGCCCACTCATACGACCCTGGCGGGTCGCACGTTGGAGAAGTTGCGTCAGCTCAACACTCACCTGTTCGACCTGGTGCTGCGGCATCCGCGCTTGAGCCTGCTGGGGTGTATCGCACTTCTGGGCGCAAGCGTGGCGGGCCTGCTTCTGGTGCCCATGAATTTTCTGCCACTGCCCAACGAAGGGGTGATGCTGGAGAGCTTCAGCCTGCCGCCCGGCACCGCCCTCACCCAGACCGAGGCGACGGTCCGCAGTATGACCCACCGGCTGCGGGCCGACCCGGCGGTGGCCCACACCTATGCACGCATCGGGTCGGCGAGCGGCACCGGCTACACCGAACCTTCCTATGCCGGGGAAATCCAGATTGCCCTGAAGCCGGACATCAACGTCAACAGTCTGGACCGCATCGGACAGCGCCTGCTCAAGGAGAGCCGCACCCCGGGCGTGCAACTGGGTCTGGATACGCCCACCATCGAACGCACCGGCGAGAGTCTTTCGGGCCTGCCACAGCCCTTCGTGATCCGCCTGTTCGGCAACCGCATTCCCACCCTGCGTTCACTGTCCGCCAGGATCACGCACCGCCTCAGGCATGTGGCCGCGCTCTCGGATATCTTCAACAACGACGCCTACCCGGTCACGCAACTGCGGCTGCTGCCCAGGCGGCGGGCCCTGGCCGCCTACGGCATGACGCCGGCCTCCCTGTACCGGCAGGTGGAACCGCTGATCGGCGGCAAGGTGCTGTCCGAGGTGCCCGACGGCAGCTATCCCCTGGACATTTATCTGCGCCTGGCGGGTGCGCCCCGGGATTCCCTGGCGGCACTGCGCCGTCTTCCCATTCATACCACCGGTTGGACCCCTCTCGGGCAGTTGGCGAAGCTCAAGCTGGTGCCGACCCCCAACCAGATCCGACATATCGACGGCGCGCGCGCCCTGGAAATTCTGGCCACCCCCACCGGCTCCCTGGGACATGCCATCGCCGCCGCCAAACACGCCCTCGCCGGTCTGCATCTGCCGCCGGGCTATCGGGTGTCGTTCGGTGGCCTGTACGCCCAGATCGAACAGGCGGCGCTGGGACTGGCCCTGGCGGGGGTCGCCGCTTTCGTGCTCATGGTGGGTATTCTGGTGCTGCAGTTCGACGGGCTGCTGGTTCCAGGCCTGCTGTTGCTGCAGATTCCCCTGGCCCTTACCGGTGGCGCCCTCGCGCTGGTTCTGAGCGGCGTCGGTCTCAATGCCACCGGTTTGATCGCCTTTCTGACGCTGATCGGCATCAGCCTCAATCACGGCATCGTGCTGCTGCACAGGGTTGGCCGCAACGAGGCCGGCGGCATGGCAGTGGACGAGGCGGTTCGGGAAGCGGTGCGTATACGCTTCCGCCCCATCGTACTGACCACGCTTACCGCCACCCTGGGCATGCTGCCCACCGCTGCCGGCTGGGGCCAGGGCGCGGCCCCCGAACAGGGCCTTGCCCTTGTGGTGCTCGGCGGTATTCTGTGGAGCGCCCTGCTCAGCACCAATCTGATACCGGCCCTGTACCTGTCCCGCCGCCGGAAACAACTGGCCAGGGCGGTCATGCAATGACGGAAAATCCTCGATAAAAGTTGCGCCGAGTTGGAACCCGCAGAGCCGGGAACAGCCACACAACACGCACTATCATCGCTGCAGTCGGTTCCCGACTGAACCGAGCCGTTGCAGTGAAGATCACTTGTCGTGCAGACACAGTTCGGTACGTCGGTTGGGCCCCCGGCGGGTGTCACATCTCCCCCTTGTCAACCGCGACGGTCCTCGCTCGCGACGCACGCTGCTTTGACGTTTTCCGGCACGGACCCCCAGTGGCGTTGCGCGTCTGCGCGCTCCCGAGGTCCAACCGGGACGGGAATTGACTCGAGGTCGCCGAATCGTTCTACTTAGCCCTACACCAACACGCAACGCGAAACCCGGGATCCGACTGGGTCTGCAACCCTGGCTGTATCGGAACGGACGCACCCGGCACGATAATTTGCCTCAACCAATGGGGAAATCATGTTTAGTGTTCTTGGACGCAGGAAAAATATCACCGCAAAGCAGGCGATACCCGGTGTCCTGCTTGACCATGAACTGGGCCTTGTTCTGCATACGACGGCGAAGTGCGGATCGGGCACGGTAAAAGAATGGCTCTTGGGCGTTAAAGGCATCATTTCCCAGGACGATATTCGCAACCACAGAGTGGATGCGGCGCTTGGCAGGAGTCTGCACGATTACGTTCGCGACCCGGCGGTGGGGCTGTCTGCGACTGCGGCGGACTTGAAGAAGTATTCCCGACACTACAAGAACGTCATCATTGTCAGAAATCCGTACAGCCGGGTGGCGAGCTTCTATTGTGACAAGATCCTAAAATCCCGGAACCGGCTGCCCGCGTTGAATATCCGGTCCAAGGCGTCGTATCCCGAAGACCTGACCTTCAGGGAATTGGTGGAGCTGATAGCGAGCATCCGCGACCAGGACATCGAACCGCATCTGCGAGGCCAACTCCACAGCCGGGAGACGATCCACTTCGACTATGTGGTCAAAATCGAACAATTCGATGCGCATATGAGCCGGCTGTCCGAGGACCTGAACGTTCCGAAACTCCCCCTTACACTGCACCGGAACAAGACGAGCTACGCGGAGCGTCCCGGTGAGTTCGTCTACGACAGGCGGCCCGACGAGTTCGACAGAGAACATCCGCCCGCCTATCCGCAATTTTTCGACGCTGAATTGAAACGCCGGGTCGGCGAGCGCTACCGCCGGGACATCGAGGCTTTCGACTACCGCTTCTCTGGATAGCAGCCAGCCAAGGGAGATCTGCACACGCCGGTCAAGTGGATGATCACTGG
>DATFML010000104.1:0-8705 GCA_035266965.1 Gammaproteobacteria bacterium | reverse complement strand
GATCGGCATCAGCACCGACAAGCTGCACGCGCGCGGACCGGTGGGTCTGGAGGGACTGACCACCCTCAAGTATGTGGTGCTCGGCGACGGTCATGTACGCAAGTGAAGGGCAATGCAGGCAGTGACGGCCAATTGCGGGTTTGAGCTGACGATAGGCGCCCGGCGGCCGCGGGCGACGGCCGCCTATGCAATGCAGTGCTGTGCACCCCCCGCGGCCCGACCCCATCGATGATCGGTATCCTCGGCGGCACTTTCGATCCCATCCATTTCGGTCACCTGCGTCCGGCCCTGGAACTTCTGCAGGAGTTGGGCCTGGACCATGTCCGTCTGTTGCCGGCCCATGTGCCGCCTCATCGGGATGCACCCCATGCCACGCCGGCGCAGCGCCGCCGCATGGTGGAGTTGGCGGTCCGGGATCAGCCCGGGTTGTGCCTGGACGACCGGGAGCTGCGAAGGGAGGGGCCGTCCTACATGGTCGATACCCTGCAAGCGCTGCGCGGGGAAATGGGTGCCCGACCCCTGTGTCTGATGCTGGGCATGGACGCCTTTCTGGGTCTTCCCGGCTGGCATCGCTGGGAGGAGCTGGCCGAGCTCGCGCACTTGATCGTGATGCGCCGCCCCGGCTGGGACGCGCCCACGGAGGGACCCCTGGCCGCGCTTGTCGGCAGCCGGCAGGCTGAGCAGCCGGCGGACCTGGCACGCTCCCCGGCGGGGCGCCTGCTGTTTTGTACGGTCACCCAGTTGGAAATTGCCGCAACCTACATTCGCCAACAGCTGGCGCAGGGCATGAACCCCCGTTACCTGCTCCCGGACCGGGTGCTCGGATATCTACGGGACGAACACATCTACGACTAGCGGCCTCCTGTGCCGCGGAACCAAAGACGGGGCGATATGCAAGCTGAGTCGTTGAAGGAGCTGGTGGTAAAGGCTTTGGAGGATCTCAAGGCCAAGGATATCAGGGTGCTGGATGTGCGCGAACGGACATCCATCACTGACGTGATGGTGTTCGCCAGCGGCACCTCCGACCGGCATGTGAAATCCCTTGCCGACAACGTGATTCACGAGGCCAAGAAGGCGGGCATGCCGCCTCTGGGTGTGGAGGGCGAACGCGAGGGCGAATGGGTGCTCGTCGATCTGGGCGAAATCGTGGTGCATGTGATGCTGCCCCGGATACGCGACTTCTACAACCTGGAAAAACTCTGGTCGGTGGGCGAAGGCGGCGAGGCCGCCCTGCCGGCGCGCAGCGCCGGAAAGTGACGTCCGCCGGCGTGCGGTGTCGTTGTCGGTCATGCAGATTCACCTGATCGCGGTGGGTACACGGCTGGAAAGCTGGGTGGATACGGGGTACCAGGAGTACGCCAAGCGGCTGCCCAGGGAGTGTGCCCTGCGCCTGGTGCCGATTACGCCCGGCAAGCGGACCCGCAGCTCGGACCCGGGACGGGCCGTGCGCGAGGAGGGCGAGCGCATGCTGGCTGCGATTCCCCGTGGCAGCATGGTGGTGGCGTTGGATGTGGCGGGCCGCAGCTGGAGCACCGGGACGCTGGCCGACCAGCTGCGGACCTGGCTGGCCGACGGACGGGATCGGGCACTGCTGATCGGAGGACCGGACGGCTTGTGGCGCGACTGCGAGGCACGGGCGGAGGTGCGCTGGTCGCTGTCGGCTTTGACCTTGCCGCATCCGTTGGTGCGCATCCTGGTGGCGGAGCAGCTGTACCGGGCCTGGAGCATCGTCGCCGGTCATCCCTATCATCGCGGCTGAGCGGCACGGGCTGGATAACCTATGGTGTCCGACAGTTCCACCGAGCGCCTTGCAGGCATCTACCTGGCGTCCGCTTCTCCCCGACGCCGGGAGCTGCTTGCCCAGATCGGGGTTCCCGCCCAGCGTCTGGCCGTCGAGGTGGATGAGGCCCTGGCCCCGGGTGAAACTCCGGAGCGTTACGTGAGCCGGTTGGCCCTCGACAAGGCACGGGCCGGGTGGCGGGCTTCCCAGCGCGGGGCGGACGCGCCGGTGCTGGGGGCGGACACCGTGGTGGTGCTGGACGGGCAGGTGCTGGGCAAACCTCGCGACCGCGACGACGGCCTGGCGATGCTGTCCGACCTGAGCGGGCGCAGCCATCGCGTGTTGAGCGGCGTGGCGCTGGTGCAGGAAAGCCGGGAGGTTGTGACCGTCAGTGCCAGCACCGTGACTTTCCGGACGCTGAGTGAACGGGAACGCCGGGCCTATTGGGAAAGCGGAGAACCGTCGGACAAGGCCGGCGCCTATGCCATCCAGGGATTGGGCGCGGCTTTCGTGAGCTATCTGGAGGGCAGCTACTCGGGGGTCATGGGACTGCCCCTGTACGAGACCGCGCAACTGCTGGCCGAGTTCGGTTACGAGCTGCTTCCCGTCTGGCGGGTCGCGGACTGATGGCGGCATTTGTGCTGCGGTGTCTGCCGCATGGGTCACAGTTGCGGCTTGCGTCCCGGGATAAAAGAGATGGATGCCCGGCGGGTCTCCGGCGCCTCGGGCACCGGCCTGCAGGCAAGTCACTGACAGCGTGGATGAACAAGTCGATGAATGCCGGGATGTCGAGTATGCGGTCTGTGCCCGGCCGCACCCTAAGGACTCATGAATGAGTGAGGAGATTCTGGTCAATGTGACGCCCCGCGAAACCCGCGTGGCGTTGGTGGAGAACGGCGTCCTGCAGGAGGTGTTCATCGAGCGCACGCGCCGTCGCGGGCTGGTGGGCAACGTCTACAAGGGCGTGGTAACCCGAGTGCTTCCCGGTATGCAGGCCGCGTTCGTGAGCATCGGACTGGAGCGGGCCGCGTTTCTGCATGCCTCGGATATCGCCACAACGGAAAGCGAAGGGCCGGCCGGCGAGCGCAAGACCGATAACATCACCCAGCTCGTGCACGAGGGCCAGCAGGTACTGGTGCAGGTCATCAAGGACCCTCTTGGCACCAAGGGTGCGCGGCTTACCACCCACATCACGATTCCTTCGCGTTGTCTGGTACTGATGCCGGGTGCCTGCAACATCGGTGTTTCCCAGCGTATCGAGGATGATGCCGAGCGCGCCCGGCTCAAGGAGACTGTCCAGCGCGGCATGGCGGAAGCCGAGGACCACGGCTACATCGTGCGTACCGCCGCCGAAGGCGCCGATCCGGAAGCGCTGATCGCCGACATGGTCTTTCTGCGCAAGCTCTGGACCTCGATCCAGGAGCGCGCCGCCCGTGCGCAGCCGGAGACCATCGTCTACGAAGATCTGCCGCTGGTATTGAGAGTGTTGCGCGACATGGTCGGAACCGCGGTGGAGAAAGTGCGTATCGATTCCCGGGAGACCTTCCAGAAGGCGATGCCGTTCGTCCAGGAGTTCATTCCCGAGTTGGCGACGCTGCTGGAATATTATCCCGGCGAACGGCCGGTGTTCGATCTGTACGGTGTGGAGGACGAAATCCAGAAGGCGCTGGAGCGCAAGGTGCAGCTCAAATCCGGCGGCTATCTGATCATCGACCAGACCGAGGCGATGACCACCATCGACGTCAATACCGGTGCCTATGTGGGTCATCGCAACCTGGAAGAGACCATTTTCAAGACCAATCTGGAGGCGGCCCAGGCCATCGTCCGGCAGCTGCGCCTGCGCAACCTGGGCGGCATCATCATCGTCGATTTCATCGACATGCAGCAGGAGGATCACAAGCGTCAGGTGCTGCGTGCGCTGGAAAAGAGCATCGAGCGCGATCACGCCAAGACCCATATCAGCGAGGTCTCCAATCTGGGTCTGGTGCAGATGACCCGCAAACGCACCCGCGAAAGCCTGGAGCATGTGCTGTGCGAGCCCTGCCATACCTGCGGGGGGCGTGGCTCGCTGAAGACGGCCGAAACGGTCTGCTACGAAATCTTCAGGGAAATCCTTCGCGAGGCCCGCCAGTTCGACGCCGACAAGTTGCTGGTGCTGGCCGCCCAGGACGTCGTGGACCTGCTGTTGGACGAGGAGTCCACCAGTCTGGCCGAGCTTGAAGCGTTCATCGGCAAACCCATTCAGCTGCAGGTGGAGCAGCTTTACACGCAGGAACAATACGACGTCGTGTTGATGTGACCGCGCGTGCCCGGTGATCTGGATTCACGTCATGCCCTACCTCCCGACCTGCACAACAACCGGCGCGTCCTGTGAAGGACGTGTGTGAAGACCGTGCTGCGGCGTCTTCTTCGTGTCTTCTGGTACCTGTTGGCTGCGCTGGTCATCACCACCGCCGTGTTGACCAGCGCCGCGCGTTTCCTGTTTCCGGTGGTCAGCGGCTATCGGGCCGACGTGGAAGCCTGGGTGAGCCAGCGGGTGGGAGAACCGGTGCGTATCAGGAGCCTGCGCGCGACCTGGCAGGGCCTGGATCCGGTCATCCGCTTCGGGGGCGTACGTGTGCTCGACCACCAGAGCGGGCAGGTGCTGCTGGCGGCTCGGGAATTGCGTATCACTCTCAGCCTGTGGGGCTCGATCCGGGCGCGCCGTCCGGTGGCGGACGGGGTCACCGTGGTGGCGACCCGGCTGGACCTGGAGCGGCTGGCAAACGGGCGCATCGTGCTGCGCGGTTTCGAGAATCGTCCGGTGCGGAATCTGCCGCTGGCGGCGCTGCTGCACCAGCGGCACGCGGCCATCGTGCAAAGCACCGTCAGTTGGACCGACGTGGGTCAGTCCGGTGACGCATTGCGATTCAGGGATGTCAACATCCGCCTGAGCAATCGTGGTGACCGCCATCGCCTGGAAGGAGAGGCTTTGCTGCCGGCCGCATTGGGCCAGGCCGTGCGCTTTTCGGCGCACCTGACCGGATCGCTGCGGCGCCTGCGGAACTGGCAGGGCACCGTGTACATGCAGGGTCAGGGTCTGCGTTTGGGCACCTGGACGGCGGGCCGCGAGCCGGCCGGTCTGTCCCTGGCGGGTACCGCCGACTTGAGCCTCTGGGCGGACGTGCGGGACAGCCGCCTTGCAGGCTTGAGCGGTGTGACCGCCGTCAGCGGGCTGGACGTCGCCGGCCACACGCACCCAGCCGATGATCCCGTGCATTTCTCCGCCCTGACCGGGCGCTTCCGCTGGCAGCGAGCCGCCGACGGCTGGCGCCTGGACGTGGATCGGCTGCAAGTGGCTGCCGATGGGACCCGGTGGCCGCAGACCGCCATCAGCGTGGCTGCAGCCACGCCGGCTGCGGACGGCGCACAGCGGCAGTGGCGTGCCCGCATCGGCTACGGGGACGTGGGCCTGCTGAGACGGTTGGCCGCCGACACCGATCTGCTGAGTTCCGGCGTGCGCCGTACTCTGGTTCAGCTTCACCCGGTCGGGCAGGTTCGCGACCTGCAACTGGCGCTGGTGCAATCCGGCGGCAGGATCCGCCGGCTGGGTCTGCAGGCCGCATTCAAAGGATTGGGAGTGCACCGCTGGGGACGATATCCGGCGCTGGCGGGTTTGAGCGGAACCGCCCGCGGGAACCTCGATAGCGGAGTGGTCAGGTTGGCCAGCGACGACGCAACGCTTGGGGACCCCCACCTGTTCTCCACTCCGGTCGTTGCCGACCGCCTGGCGGGCACCGTGCGCTGGCAACGCTACGGGGACCGGTTGCGGTTGCACACCGACGGCCTGGATCTGGACAACGCGGATCTGCGAACCCGCAGCCGCATACGGTTGGATATCCCCGATGACGGCGCCTCTCCCCTGCTGGATATGCAGGTCGCCTTCGGCGACGGCGATGTCAGTCACGTGGGGCGCTACCTGCCGGAAGGCATCATGCCCGCACCGGCCGTGCGGTGGCTGCGCCGATCCCTGGTGAACGGGCGCATAACGTCGGGGGCGCTGTTGCTCCACGGTCGTCTGGCCGCGTTTCCCTTCACGAACCATGACGGCGTCTTCCAGGTGGACTTCAATGTGCGCGGCGGGGTGCTCGATTACAGGCCGGGCTGGCCGCGCATCGACCAGCTCGCGGCCCATGTGGAGTTCGCCGGCCAGTCCATGGAACTGCAGGCGCAGAGCGCCGATGTGCTGGGCGCCGATCTGAAGGACGTGCGTGCTTCGATACCCGACCTGCGTCATCCCCGGCTGAGCGTGAGCGGCCGGGCTACCGGCAAATTGGGTGCCATGCTCGGCTTCCTGCGGGCCAGTCCCCTCGGTCAGCGCTACACGGGCATGCTGGGCCAGGTGCGATCCACGGGCTCCGCCAGTGTCGCTCTGTCATTGGACGTCCCGCTGCACGGCGCCCATCGTCAGGTGATCGCCAAAGGATCGGTGCATTTGCCGGGCAATGCGCTGGTGTTCAAGGACTGGCACGAGGGACTGACCGATCTGCGCGGCACGCTGCACTTCGACGGCGCACAGCTGAGCGCGCGGGACGTCCATGCCCGGTTTCTGCAACGGCCGGTGCGCATCTCGGTAAGCACCGCGAACCCGCAAGGGCGGCCGCCGCAGACCCGGGTGGACCTGACCGGGCGGCTTGCTCTGGCGGAGCGGTTGCGCAAGTCCGATCAGCCTCTGGGCAAGTATATAAGCGGCGCGACCGGCTGGCGCCTGTCGATGACGGTGCCCGGGGCGGAGCGCGGCAACGACCGGCCCTCGGCAACCCTGACCCTGGCCTCCGACCTGAAGGGTGTCGCCGTTCATCTTCCTTCCCCGCTTGCCAAGGCGGCCGGCGAACGGCGCGACTTCGTGCTTCGAACGACCGTTTCCGGCTCACGGGCGAGCCCCGTGCAGGTCAGCTACGGCGGCGTGCTGCGGGCGAGGCTGGCATTGAAGCGGGATCAGGGGCGACTGCAGCTGCAGCGCGGAGAAGTGCGGTTCGGGACCAAGCCCGCGCAACTTCCGACGGCACCCGGTCTGCGGGTGACGGGCGACATCTCCCGGTTGTCCATGGGGCAGTGGGTGGAGGGCGCCAATCCGTTGATCGGCGGCGCAGGCACCGGCATTCAGAACCGGGTCCGGGACGTGGATGTGCAGGTGCAGGCACTGGATGCCTTCGGCCAGCGATTCGGGTCCACCCGGCTGCGTGCCCGTCGGGCCGGCGGTGCCTGGCTGGTGGATGTGCACGGTGCGAAGATCGATGGCCGCATTGTCTGGCCGGCCCATCCGAGCCCGGCGAGTCGCGTTGTACTCGCTTTGCGGCACCTTGCCGTCGCGGCTGCCAGCGGCAATGGAAAATCGGCCGGCGCCGGCATGAGTCCGGCGAACATTCCGCCTCTGCAGGTGGTTGCCGATCGGCTGGACTACGGCGGCGTCGACCTGGGGCGGTTGCAGCTCGATACCGTGCCTGAGCCGTCCGGGCTGAAAGTCGAGCGCGCGAGCCTGGTCTCGGATTGGCTACAGCTGCGTGCCCACGGCGACTGGCAGGACCATGACGGACACCAGAGCTCACGCTTTCAGATCACCGTTGCCGGCGGCAACCTCGGCAAGATGCTGAGTGCCTTCGGGTATGCCGGTAACATAAAGGGGGGGCAGACGCGTGGGGATATCAGCGCCAATTGGCGGGGTTCGCCCATGGCATTCTCCCTCAAACGCCTAGAGGGCCACCTGCACCTGAAAATCGGCGAAGGGCGGATACTGCGTGTGGAGCCGGGTGCCGGTCGGGTGTTCGGGTTGCTCAGCCTGCAGGCGCTTCCCCGGCGCCTGTCGCTGGACTTCAGCGACCTGTTCCGAAAGGGTTTCAGCTTCGACTCCATTGAAGGGAATTTCACCTTCAGCGCAGGCGACGCCTATACCAGCGATCTGGTCGTAAAGGGGCCGTCGGCGCGCATCGATATTGCGGGACGTACCGGTCTCGTGGCCCGGGACTACGACCAGTTGGTTACGGTGATCCCTCACATCCGTTCCAGTCTTCCGATCGCAGGTGTCATCGCCGGTGGCCCGGCGGTCGGGGCGGCGTTGCTGCTGATGGACAAACTGTTCCCGGGCCCTCTGACCGAACTGACCAGTCTGGCCAACTATCAGTACACGCTTACCGGCAGCTGGGATAATCCGGTGGTCAAGCGCCTGAACAACACTGCCGGCAGCACACCGGCAGCAGGCCGATGAACGGGCTGCCGGGCGCGCGTAGGGCCGGTGGCCCATTTGTGCTATTCTCCGCTCCAATGCGCAGGGTGCTGTTTGTCCTTCTGTTGTGCGTTTCCGCATCCGCCCGGAGTGCGGACCGGCACTATGCAATATCCATCGACGACTGGGCTCGCCCCCACGACGGGCGCGCAGTGGTTCACATGCAGCCGCTCGCCCAGGCGGTGCAGGCCCTGACGCGCGTTCCGAATGCGGTTTTGGTGATCAATTACCCCGGCGGCGAGCAGGGCTCGTTATGGGCCCATGGGCTGCGTTCGTGGCTGGTTGCCCTGGGGATTCCTTCCCGGCGGCTGCGCCTTGCGCCGGGCAGCCAGCGGGAGGATGCCTTGGACATTCAGGTCGTACACAGAGGCACGTCACTGCCATGACGATGGTGGCCGGCATTCAAATGGCTTCCGGCCCCAACGTGGGAGCCAACCTTTTCGAGGCCGAGCGGCTCATCGCCCAGGCGGCGGCCCAGGGCGCGCAGTTGGTGGTGTTGCCTGAGAACTTCGCCATCATGGGCCTGCACGAGACCGACAAGGTGGACGTGCGCGAGGCGGCCGGCTCCGGCCCGATCCAGGATTTCCTGGCCCAGCAGGCCGAACGTCACAAGATCTGGCTGGTGGGGGGGACCGTCCCGCTGGTGGCGGATTCCGAACACAA
>DATFML010000103.1:0-3063 GCA_035266965.1 Gammaproteobacteria bacterium | reverse complement strand
CGTCGTTCCTGCGGTTGGGGGCGGCGGGGCAGTCGCGGACGGCGTGCCCGCTGCGGAATGCGGCGCGGCCGGTGCGCTGGTACCTTGGCCTTCGCCCGGCGTGGGAGCCGGCTTGGTGGCCGGTTTGGCCGCTGACTGCGGCGGCGCGCCAGCCGTGTGGTTGCCGGCGGCCGCGGGCCCGTGGGTGCTCCCGGGACTCTGTGCGGCCGGGCCGCTGCCGGCCGCCTTCGGACCGGTCGAGCCGTTGCGCTCGATGGCTGCACTGGACCCCGGCCCCACGTCCGGCGGCATGGGCGCCAGTAGCGGCGAATGGCTGTTGCGCCGCGCTTGCTTCGGCTGCGCCGGCTGCGCCGGCTGGGCAGGCAACTTGAGGGGAACGGTTTTCCGGGCGCCGCCGGTGCCGGGGTTGAACAGCCGATTGATGGCGTCCTGGTTCCAGAGCACGACCCCCAGCACGATCACTCCCAGGGCGATGATTGCCCAGCGGGGGAAACGGCGGCCTCTGGCGGCGCTTTTGGAACTGTCGGCACCGGTCATGTGTTCCTCCAGGTGTTCGTGGGCCAGTTGATTGATGCGGCCGGGTACCCCGCCCGAGGCTTTGTGAATGGCGCGGGCTTCGGTGGGCGCGAACGGGCTCTCACCCGAGTAGCCGGCGACCGCCAGGCGGTACGCCATATAGGCGGCGGTCTGCTCCGCGTTCAGGGCCGGCAGACTCATGGTGTGGACCAGGTGGTCCCGGTCGGGATCCAGGCCGGCGCGGGCCAGCAGCGCCAGCAGGGAGGGCTCGCCCAGCAGAATCACTCGCACCCGGGCCGCGGTCTGCGCCGGATCGCCGGCCAGATTGAGCAGTGCCTCCAGGGTGCCGGTGTTGAGTTTGTGGGCATCGTCGATGACGACCATCGGGTGGTGTCCAGCGGACTGCAATGCGCGCCAGCGCTCAAGCAGCGCCGGCACATCCACGGCGGTGCTGTCCGCTTTGCCTGCGCCGCCGAAGCACGAAGCCAGCCGGGCCAGCAGGGCGTTGCTGTGGGGGGCCTCGGTGCTGTCCATGGCGCACGGCCGCCAACCTTCGCCGGCGCGGCTCATGAACTGCTGCAGCAGGCTGGTTTTGCCCGCACCGGCGGGACCGGTAACGATCAGGATGCGGTCGCTGAACTGGGCCAGGTGAACCAGCAGGTCCAGACGCTGCATCAGCGTCGGCTCGGCGTAGTAGAAGGCAGGGTCGGGATCGAGGCCGAAGGGAGGGCGTTGCAGGTCCAGCACGTCCAGGTAGCTTCCCCGTGCGGTGCGCCCGGCTGTGCCGCGGCCTGCATGACTCATCCGGTGTTCTCCTGTCCCTGCAGGAAGACCACCCGGTAACCGCGTTTGAGCTGCTCGTCGCGGGACTGCATCAGCGCCTGCTCGGCGCTTTCGCGATCGGGAAAGTGGTCGTGCTTGATGCGTCCGCTTGCGCCCTGAAATCCCCATTCCCGCACCAGGGTCCAGCCTTCCAGCAGGTCCTCCTGCAGATGCAGGTGGTAGTAGCGGGGCGGACGGTCATCGACGACCGGTGTCTGCATGTAGATTCGCATGGTGGGCGCGAGAGGAACCTTAGGCCAGTTCCTACCTCAGGTCAGTTCCTTGGGATTGAAGATGCGCTCGTATTCCCTGATCGCGTAGCGATCGGTCATGCCCGCCACATAGTCTGCCACCGCGCGCGCGCGTCCCGCCACACCGCGGTTTTCCTCCAGGCGCAGGACGCCGTCGCGGGCGTCGTCGGGCAGCAGGCCGGTGTCTTCCAGGAAGGCTTCGAACAAAGCCCGAATCACCCGGGACGCCTTCGATGTCATCCGGTGCACCCGGTAATGGTGGTACAGCCGGCGTCGCAGGAAGCGTTTCAATTCGAGATTCTGTTCGCGCATATCGGCGCTGAAGGCGATCAACGCTTCGGGGTGGGCCCGTACCGCCTCGATATCGGCGGGCCGGGCGTCCTCCAGTCGCGCGTGGCTGGTCTCGATCAGATCCACCGCCTGACGGTTGATCATGCGCCGCACCACTTCGTGGATGGCGCGCCGTTCGGGCAGATCGGGGTAGGCATGGCGCACCGCCTCGTACTGCTCGCCGAACAGGCGCAGCTCCGACAATTGCCCGATGGTGATCAGCCCGGCCCGCAGGCCGTCGTCCACGTCGTGGCTGTTGTAGGCGATCTCGTCGGCCAGGTTGGTGAGCTGGGCTTCCAGGCTGGGCTGGCGTCGCTCCAGGAAGCGCCGCCCCACATCCCCCAGTTCCGCCGCATTGGCGGGGGAGCAGTGCTTGAGTATGCCTTCGCGGCTTTCGAAGGTCAGGTTCAGGCCCCGGAACTGGGCGTAGCGTTCCTCCAGCTCGTCCACCACCCGCAGAGACTGCAGGTTGTGCTCGAAACCGCCGTGGTCCTTCATGCAGCCGTTGAGCGCGTCCTGCCCGGCATGCCCGAAGGGGGTATGTCCCAGGTCGTGGGCCAGGGCCACCGCTTCGGTCAGGTCTTCGTTCAGGTGCAGGGCGCGGGCGATGGAGCGGGCGATCTGGGCCACTTCGATGGAATGGGTGAGGCGGGTGCGGAACAGGTCGCCCTCATGATTCACGAACACCTGGGTCTTGTATTCCAGGCGCCGGAAGGCGGCCGAATGGATGATGCGGTCCCGGTCGCGCTGGAATTCGCCGCGGTAGGCCGGGCCGGGTTCGTCGTGGCGTCGACCCAGGGAACAGCCGTCACTGGCGGCGTAGCAGGCCAGCGGCGGGGTGGGTGTCGGGATCGGACCGTTCATGGTGTCAGGCGCTCTGTCTCGGATTTGCCTGCAGAGTGGCGTCCAGGCGGTCGGCATCGAAGTCGCCGGTGACCACCGCCTCGCCGACGGCTTTCAGCAGCACCAGACGCAGGCCGCCGTCCAGCACCTTCTTGTCCACCGCCATCAGCTCGCGCATCCGCCCGGGATCCAGGTCCGCCGGCGCTTCGGTGGGCAGGCCTGCGGTCGCCACCAGGGCGCGTATGCGAACTCCGTCTTCCGCCGCCAGCCAGCCCTGGCGGATCGACAGGTCAGTGGCCAT
>DATFML010000102.1:0-4062 GCA_035266965.1 Gammaproteobacteria bacterium | reverse complement strand
CTCCCGCACCAGCAGGTCCCGGTGGGCGGTCTCCCGGGCCAGGCGCTCCTGCTCGGCCAGCGTACGGTCGGTCACGTCGCGGGCCGAGGAGATGAAGTGGGTGATCCTGCCCAACTCGTCACGCAGCGGACTGATGGTCTTGTCCTCGTAGAAAAGGGTGCCGTCCTTCTTGCGGTTTATGAATACGCAGCGCAGCACCCGTCCATTCCGGATACGCCGCCACATGCGTCTGTAGAAGTCCGCGCCCATGCAGCCCGATTTCAGCACGCGAGGGGTGCGACCCAGCACCTCGTCACGCCCGTAGCCGGTGGTGGCCTCAAAACCGGAGTTCACGTATTCGATCCGTCCCTGGGCATCGGTGATCATGATGGAGTCCGCCGTCTGCTCCAGGGCCGAAGACAGCTTGGCCATGGTCTGCTCGGTACGCTTGCGTTCGCTGACGTCCCGGAAGATACCCAGCGCGACCTTCTGGTTGCCGAACTCGATCAGCGTACCCGCCACTTCCACCGGCGTGGTGCTCCCGTCCTTGCGCACCACCAGATGCTCGAACAGCGATTGCCCGCGTTCATTGATATCCCTGAACGCCTCCTGCACCTTGTTCCATTCTTCCGGCGGATGGATCTGGCGGACCTTCAGCCCCAGCAGCTCGCTTTTGGTATAGCCCAGAAGCTGCTCCATGCGCCTGTTCACGTCCAGGTAGTTTCCCTGCAGGTCGGCAATGGCGATACCGTCGCTGGCATGCTCCATCAAGGCCCGGTACTTGCGCTCGGAGGTACGCAACGCCGCCTCCACACGCTTGTGCTGGGTGATATCCCGCAGGGACACCACCACCGCATAGGGCCGGGATTCACCGTCGCGAAACTTGGGACGGGTGTTGATGGACAGCCAGGTCACCTCCCCGTCGGTGGCCACCAGTCCCATCACCACATTGTCGAAGGACTGGCCGGTAGCCAGGGTCCTGCCGATGGGATGCTCGTGAGTGGGGAAGGGATCCCCCCACTCGGTGATGCGTCGTATCCGGTCCTGCTGCCAGGGCCGCCCGATGAGCTCGCCGCTGCCGCGCCCCAGCATGCGCTCGGCGCCCGGATTGCACGAGTAGACCGTGCCGTCCGCCCCGATCATGGCCACACCCTCGTCCAGCGCGTTGAGCACTTCCCGATGACGCCGCTCCTCCTGTTCCAGGGCCTGCTCGGCGCGGCGACGTTCGGTGATGTCGGTGGCCACCCCCAGCACCACCGGACCGTCGTAGCCCGGAATGCGGTAGGGAATCTTGATGGTCTCCAGCAGGCGCCGGCTGCCGGCGCCATCCGCAAACGGTTCCTCCGGAACGAACCTGGCACGACCGGTGACAATGACCTCGCGATCATCGGCCAGCATCCGTTCGACAACGGCGGGATCCCGGTACAACTCGTCCTGACGGCGACCGGTGAGCTGGCGGACCGTCATGCCGTGAGCGGCCGCCTTGGCTTCGTTGACGAGCAGGAAGCGCCCCGTTCCATCCTTGACGAAAATCATATGTGGAACGAGATCGATAATCTGCCGCAGCTGGGATTCGCTCAGTTGCAGAGAGGGATAGTCCTCGTCGTCGCTCATAGGCACGCCCATATCATTCTGGTTCTGCGGGGACCCGGCCCGTACGGCCTGCCGGTTCACCTTATCGGGAAAACGACACCAGCGCGACTTGGTGCACCGGGCGCCGAGCCGTAAACCGGTGCAAGGAAGCGGGTCGTCCCCCGGCGGGCACCCGGCGGCAACGGCAATACACCGCGGCAAGTTGTTGCCGGTGGCGGACCACGAGCGCGCCGCCGACCGCCCGGTGGCCCTCGACGGGGGCCGCGGATCCGGGACTTGGCTGACAGGGAGCCGGCCGACACCGGCGGGTACGGAACTTGCTTCCACCGGGAGGCAAGCGGAGGAAACGTCCATGAAGCGTATTTCGGCAACCAACAAGTCCACTGCGATCGGACTGGTCGGCGGGCTGCTCGTGCTCGGCGTCACGGCCCTGTTCTCCCACCAGCACCTGGGTGGTCTGATCAACCTGGGCGGTCTGGTCATGGTCTTCGGGGGCACCCTGGCCGCCACGGTCGTGAGCCGGCCGCTGCGGGACGTCATCCGCGCGTGGCGCTCCCTGCACACCCTGATGGGCGACGAAGAGCCCGCCGTGGACATGGAGATGGCCCAACTGCTGGAGGTCGCCTACTGGCATCGTCTTGGCCAGGTGCGGGCCGCCGAACAGGCCGCGGAGCAGGTCCGCAGCCCGTTCCTGCGCACCGGCGTACGCCTGGTCATCGACCGCGAACCGGTGGATGACATCGTCAAGGTCATGCAGTGGCGCATCGCCGGAGTGCGCGCCAAAGAGCAGGGCGACGCCCAGATTCTGCGTACCATGGCCGCCTTCGCACCGGCATTCGGCATGCTCGGCACCCTGTTCGGACTGATTCAGATACTCGGCAGCCTGGGTCAGGTGGACCTGGGCCAGATCGGCGCCGCCATGTCCTTCGCCCTCACCACCACCCTGTACGGACTGGTGCTGGCCAACATGATCTTCAAACCCCTGGCCATCAAGATGGAGCGCCGTCTGCAGCAGCGGGTGATGATGATGAACGTCATGCTGGAGGGGGTGGTGCTGCTGTTCCAGCGCCGCCACCCGGCCATCATCAAGGAAACGCTCACCGCCTACGTCCACCAGCAGGACGCCCATCCGCAGCCGGGCCCGATGCTCAAGGCCGCCTGACGCCGTCCTCCCCATGGAAATGGACCATCCCTCCCGCAGCGTCCCCGCCCCGGAACACTGGCAGGGACACAGCTTCGCCGCGGGCGTCGGCGCCGCGCCGCCCGAAGACGGCGACGGGGGCTGGCTGGTCAGTTTCGTGGACATACTGATGCTGCTGCTGACCCTGTTCGTGCTGTTGCTGGCCATCAGCCACCTGCACCGACAGCAGGCTGCGCCGGCTCCCGTGGCCACCGCCCGCAACACGACACAGAGCGCACCCCACCGCGCGGTGCCGGTCAAGCCGGCGCCGGCACCCGCCCATGCCCGGACCGCCACGGTCCATCCCGGCGCAGCGAAGGCCGCTGTCGAGGTCGCCGCGACGGCGCCCGCCCAATCCGCGGCACCCGCATCGCCGGCACCGGCACCGTTGGTCGCAAGCACCGCACCGACGCGTCTCCCGCCGGCTCTCACCGCGGCGGTGGTCACCCCCGCGGAGACGCCGGCGGCCGAAAAGCCGGTCGCTCCGGGCGAGCTCCCCGCGCCGGGCAGGCCGCTCGCAAAGGCACCGGGCCCGGCCAAGGCGGCTCACACCGCATCAGCGCCCCACGGCAGGGCCAAGCCCGGCGCCGCAACGCCGGTCAAATCGGCACCTGCCCCTGCCAAAGCGGCCGTACCGGCAAAGCCGGCGTTCTCCGTGCCGGCGGACATCAGCAAGCAGGTGGAAGTGGTGGCTTCGGCCAGCAAGGTCAATCTGGTGGTCAAGGACGACGTGCTGTTCGCCCCCGGCAGCGCCCGTCTGCGTCCGACCGGCCGCACGGTGCTGTCCCACATCGCCGCGCTGCTGGGCCGCGACGCCTACCCCGTGTCGGTGCGGGGCTATACGGACAACACCCCCATACATACCGCCCGCTTCCCTTCCAACTGGGAGCTGTCCACCACGCGCGCCACGGTGGTCACCCGCTTCCTGATCGGCCGTGGCATCGCCAGCGACCGCCTCAGCGCGGTCGGTTACGGCGCCACCCGACCCAGGGCAAGCAATGCCACCGCTGCCGGACGCGCCCGCAATCGACGGGTATCGCTGGTCGTGCACCTGCACGGAAGCGCCCACCCCACTGCCCCTGCCCCTGCCCACGCGCCCGAACGCCACTGAACGTGATCGCCCGGTAGCACGTTCCGGGCCGGGACGTTAAGCTCCCCGGCGGGATCACACCACCGTCTGCGCCCGCCGCGCCATGGCCGACCTGTTCACCATCACCGCCCCCCTCACCATCCGCCCGCCGGGCGGGGACCGCCGGATCATGGCCCACTGGTTCCGCCATCCCCAGGGCCTGCTGTACTTCGATCTGTAC
>DATFML010000101.1:0-3849 GCA_035266965.1 Gammaproteobacteria bacterium | reverse complement strand
CACGGAAAGCACGGAAAGCACGGAAAAGTGCTTATGGTGCTGGTGGTAAGCGAAGCGGGAATTTCCCGGCTCGATGGGACCCGGTTACGCACCCCGCGTATGGACTGGCAGAAGCATCCCCGCTTCCGCTGGCCGAGAGCGACCGAGGGGAGGGGGGATTTCCTCACATCGTGGCTTCTGTTTGCCAACGAGCTGCGAGACAGAGCCTGACCCCAAGCGCCGCCTGCGAGCTCATGAGGCTACGGAAGGCACGAACGAGGCGATTGACGTGCGGGTACAGGCGCATCCTGTTGCTGTGCGGTGATGTCCGCACCTGCGGTGCCCTGTCCTGAAATCCTCTCGTCCGTGCTTTCCGTGTCTTCCGTGGCGCTTTTAGATCAAGCGGTCTTCTTGGCGTCCAGCATCTGCTCGATGATGGGGGCCAGGATGATTTCCATGGCGAAGCCCATCTTGCCGCCGGGCACCACGATGGAGTTGCGCCGCGACATGAACGAGCCGTCCAGCATGTTGAGCAGGTACGGGAAATCCACGCCCATCTTGGTCGGATCCCGGAAGCGGATCACCACGAAGCTTTCGTCGGGCGTGGGGATGTCGCGGGCGATGAACGGGTTGGAGGTGTCCACCGTCGGCACGCGCTGGAAGTTGATGTCGGTGCGCGAGAACTGGGGCGTGATGTAATGCACGTAGTCGGGCATGCGCCGCAGGATGGTGTCCACGATGGCCTCGGCGCTGTAGCCGCGCTGGGCGTTGTCCCGGAAGATCTTCTGAATCCATTCCAGGTTCACGATGGGCACCACGCCGATCAGCAGGTCCACGTACTGGGCCACGTTGACCTTCTCCGTCACCACGCCGCCGTGCAGGCCCTCGTAGAACAGCAGGTCGGTGCCGGGGGAGATTTCCTCCCAGGGAGTGAACTCGCCGGGCTTCTGGCCGAAGGGCGCGGCTTCCTCGTCGCTGTGCAGGTAGTAGCGCCGACGGCAGGTGCCGGTCTCGCCATATTGCTTGAAGGTGGACTCGATGTCTTCGAACAGGTTCGCTTCGGGGCCGAAGTGGCTGAGGTCGCGATGTTCTTCGTGGGCCTTGGCGATCGCTTCCTTCATTTCGATGCGGTTGTAGCGGTGAAAGCTGTCGCCCTCAACCACCACGGGATTGGTGCCTTCGCGCCGGAAGATATGCTCGAAAGCCACCTTGACCGTCGTGGTGCCGGCGCCGGAAGAACCGGTGACTGCGATTACCGGATGTTTTTTCGACATGGGGATCTCCTCAATTTCAACCCAAAGAGCAAAGCCGGAAACTCGATGCAGCCAGCCGGATGGCTCTTCCGGCGGCGCAGAAAATCGTTGGAGGTTCAGCCCCGACCCGTTTGATGCGGTGTGGGTCCGGTCGCCCCTGGCGCAGTCAAGGGCGCCCTGGCCGTGTGTGTCCCGAGTTTGCCGGAATCCGGTCGACTCAGCCTCTGTCGTCCCGCGGCGGGGATCCGTTTATGGGCGCTCTTAATGGGCGCCCGCGTTGTGTAACCACCGGTGCGACGGCGCAATACGCGAACGCGCGGCCCTCGGCGCGCTGGACCGTCGGAACCGCCAATTGAACCATTAATTCCCCCCGGCGGACAAGCATATGTGCGGCCACGGCCCCGGGGCTGACTGCGCGAACCCTATTAAACCAACGGGTTATGGCTCAGAACGCGATATTGAGCATCACCAGCATGACCACCAGGAACAACACGGTCATGATGCCGCCCGCCCGCACGAAGTCGCCGACGCCGTAGCCCGCCGGGCCCATGATCAGTGCGTTCACCTGGTGTGTGGGGATCAGGAACGCGTTGGAGGTGGCCAGCGCTACCGTGAGGGCGAACAGTGCCGGATCGCCCCCCGCGCCCACGGCGATATCCACGGCCAGGGGCACCAGCAGCACGGTGGCGCCCACGTTGGACATGACCAGGGTGAAAAAGGTGGCCAGTACCGCGATGGCGGCCTGCAGCACCCAGATGGGAACCCCGTCCAGCACCCGCAGGGTGTGGTGGGCCATCCAGGCGGCGGTGCCCGAGGTTTCCATGGCCAGGCCCAGCGGGATCAGCCCCGCCAGCAGGAACACGGTTTTCCAGCTCACCGCCTGGTAGGCTTCGTCCATGCTGAGCACGCCCGAGGCGATCATCCCCACCGCGCCCACCAGCAAAGCCACCGACAGGCGCAGATCGGTGAACAGTACCAATCCCACCGCCAGCGCGAAAAAGAACAGCGCAAAGCCCACCTTGTGGGGGCGCAGTTCCTCGTGGGGGTATTCGGTGGTGACCACCACGAAGTCCCGGTCCCGCTCCAGGTGGGCCAGACGATCCCAGGCGCTGTGGCAGACCAGCGTGTCGCCGGCCTGCAGGGGCAGATCCCGGACCCCTTCGCGCAGGGTTTCGCTCCCCCGGTGCAGGGCGAGCACGGAGAGGCCGTAGGTCTTGCGCATCCACAGATCCCGGACGGTTCTGCCGATCAGCCGCGAACGCGGCGGGATCACCACCTCGGAGATGCCCGCCCTGGTGGAGGCCAGGGCGTCGGCGAAGGTCTCCAGGTCCGGACGGGCGCGCACAGCGAGCTCGTCGCAGAAGCGCCCGAAGACCAGCGGGTCGGCCAGCACCGCGACAGTGTCTCCGGCCCGCAGAACGGTGTCCCGGGACGGTGCCAGCAGCAGATCCTGACCGCTGGCCACGCCCACGATACGGACCTTGTGGCTGCGCTCGACGTCCCCGAGGCTCCGGTCCACCAGCGAGCTTTCCGCCGGTACCACCCCTTCGTTGAGGGCATAGTCCAGTCCGTAGAGCTTACGGAAATAGGCCATGACGCTGGTGGCCGAGCTGCCCTCGGTGCGGCGCGCCGGCAGCACGAACCGGCCCAGGAACAGGAAATAGAGAATACCGGTGGTGATCAGCGCCAGCCCGATGGGCGTGACCGAGAACAGCCCGAAGGTCTGCATGTGATGATCCGGATGCAGCCCCTCGTTGGCGGCCAGGATCAGGTCGTTCAGCAGGATCACCGGACTGGACCCCACCATGGTGAGCGTGCCCCCCAGGATGGCGCAGAAGCCCATGGGCATCAGCAGTCGGGACATGGGCATGCCGGTGCGCGCCGAGATGCGGCTGACCACCGGCAGGAACAGCGCGGCGGCCCCCACGTTCTGCATGAAGCTGGAAATGATGCCCACCGTCCCGGAGATCAGCGGCACCATGCGCCGTTCCGTGGTGCCGCCCACCCGCAGAATGACGCCCGCCAACCGGCTCATGATGCCGGTGCGGTCGAGGCCGGCCCCGATGATCATGACGGCGATGATCGAAATCACCGCGTTGCTGGCGAAGCCGCTGAACAATTCGTGGACGTTCACGATGGGCTGCAGCCCCGGCACCAGTGACAGCAGCCCCAGCAGCACCATGATCAACAGCGCCGCCAGGTCGACCCGTACCACTTCGGAAACGAACAGATACACCGTAAAGCCCAGCACCGCCAGCACCACCGCGATTTCGGCGGACAGGGTGGTCACCTCGATCATGGAGCTCACTACCTCTCGGACAAAAGGGGCAACGGCCGGCGCCATGGCGCCGCCTGGCTATCATTGCACTCGAATATCAGTTTTATGTAAAGAAATGATGGTGCCGGGCGGTGGGGTTTCGCTGAGGTGCCCGGTGTGGGGTGGGTGGGGGAGGTTGCGGGTGGCGGTGAAGTTGGGTTGAGCCGGGGCTGGGAAGCCGGGCGTGGGCTGTCGAAGACGCTTTTCCTGCTGGGTTGGTGAAGACCTGTCGGTCTTTGTCTTCTATTGAATGCGGGCTCTCGCGCCCGCGCGGCGAGGAGAAAACTGGGGTCAGAGTTG
>DATFML010000100.1:0-6285 GCA_035266965.1 Gammaproteobacteria bacterium | reverse complement strand
TGCCGGGGCCTTTATGATGTCTCCTACAGGCTCCGGCGACGGCGAGAGAAGGCAGGTGAGCAAGATCGCCCTTGAAGACGTACTGAACTCGCTGACCGCACATATTGCCGTTCTGGACTCGCGAGCACACATCATCTACATCAACGAGGCGTGGGCACGTTTCGCCAGGGCGAATGGCGGCGCCGACCAGAACGCCTATATCGGCACCAACTACCTGTCGGTGTGCGAGGGTGCCGCCCGCCGGGGCGACCGGGCTGCAGCATTCGCCTGCGATGGGCTTCGCGCCGTCATGGGCGGCGAACGGTCCGAGTTCATACTGGAATACCCGTGCGATTCTCCCCGCGAAAAGCGCTGGTTCGTCATGCGCGTGACGGCCTATGCCGCCGGGTCTTCCGCGAACCTCGTCGTCTCACACGAAGACATCACTGCGAGAAAGCGCGCTGAAGAGGCGTTGGTGAAGGCCAAAGCCTCCCTGGAAAAGGCCAACCGCGAGCTGGATCTGGCGCTGGTACGGGAACAACAGCTGTCCCGCACCGACGGGCTGACCCGGATAGGAAACCGTCGCTATTTTTTCGATCTGGCCACTCACGAATGTGCCGAAGCCAAGCGCTATCGACGCGAACTGGCGGTTGTGCTGTTCGACGTCGATCATTTCAAGCGGATCAACGACACCGTCGGGCATCAGGCCGGCGACGACGTCCTGCAGTGTGTCGCGCGCATCGCCGAAAAGCATCTCAGGGAAGTCGACATCCTGGCTCGCTACGGTGGAGAAGAGTTCATCGTATTGCTTCCGGGCAGCAGCGCCCAGGAGGCGGCAGGCGTCGCAGAACGGATCCGCACCAGCATCGCCGCCACCTGCGAGCCGGCCGGCGAGACGCCGGTGACGGTAACCATCAGTGTCGGCGTTGCCGAATTCCCGGGACATGCGAGCAGCCTCGAACCGCTGGTGCGGTGCGCCGACCGTGCCTTGTACCAGGCGAAACGGAGCGGACGGAACCGCACGGTGATCTTCTCGGCCCAGACCCCGTAGGGAACCTCTCCACAGGCCGGTTCACCGCGAACCAGGGGCCATAAATCCCGTCGCTCTTATCCACGGGGTGATCGCCAGGCAGAAAATAAATCCGTCCCCTTTTTGATCATCGCCAGGCAGAAAATAAATCCGTCCCCTTTTTGATCACCTTTCTTTGAGGCCGCTGGCGATACGATCGCCGACCTCCCGGTCGATGTTGCGCCAATACTCGACAGCCCGCTCCAGCACCGGCTCGGAGACGCCGTCCTTGAGATGCCCCACCACATTGGAGACCAGACGGTCGCGTGCGGCGTCATCCATGACATCCCGTACCAACGTTCCGGGCTGGGTGAAATCGTCATCGTCCTTACGCAGCACGTAAGCGTTGCGCACAATGTCGCCCTCGGCATGCCAGCGGGACGCCTCGCCCGCGCGCTCGGGATCGGCGACCGGACCGCCCTTGGAGTTGGGTGCGTACACGGGATCTGAGACGTTGCGTACGCGCATGTGGCCATCCTTGCTGTAACCGTGCACCGGCACCTTAGGGGCGTTGACCGGGATCTGCTTGTAGTTCACTCCGAGCCGGGCACGGTGGGCGTCCGCGTAGGAGAACACCCGCGCCAACAGCATCTTGTCCGGGCTGATGCCGATGCCCGGCACCAGGTTGTTGGGCTCGAAGGCGGCCTGTTCGATTTCGGTGTGGTTGTCCGTCGGATTGCGGTCCAGGGTGAGGCGTCCCACTTCGACCAGGGGATAGTCGCTGTGGGGCCACACCTTGGTCAGGTCGAAGGGGTTGAACCGGTAGGTTTCGGCGTCTTCGAAGGGCATGATCTGCACGTACAGGGTCCAGCTCGGATACTCGCCCCGGACGATGGCTTCGAACAGGTCCCGCGTGTGGTAGTCGCTGTCGACACCGGCGAGACGGTCCGCCTCCTCCTGAGTCAGGCATTCGATGCCCTGGTCGGTCTTGAAATGGTACTTGACCCAGAACTTCTCGCCCTGGGCGTTCATCCACATATAGGTGTGGCTGGAATAACCGTTCATATGGCGCCAGGTCCTGGGAATGCCCCGGTCGCCCATCAGCCAGGCCACCTGGTGGGCCGATTCCGGAGACAGCGTCCAGAAATCCCACTGCATGTCGTGGTCGCGCAGGTTGCTGTCGGCGCGGCGCTTCTGTGAGCGGATGAATTGCTGGAACTTCAACGGGTCGCGAACGAAGAACACGGGGGTGTTGTTGCCGACCATGTCGTAGTTGCCTTCGCTGGTGTAGAACTTCAGGGAGAACCCGCGCGGATCCCGCCAGGTGTCCGGGCTGCCGCGTTCGCCGGCGACCGTGGAGAAGCGAATGACGGTATCGGTCCGGGTGTCCGGCTGAAACACCGCCGCCCGGGTGTAGGCGCTGACGTCGCCGGTCACCTGGAAGTGGCCGAACGCGCCGCTGCCCTTGGCATGGGGCTGGCGCTCGGGAATCCGTTCGCGGTTGAAATTCGCCATCTGCTCGATCAGATAGTGGTCGTGCAGCACGATGGGGCCGTCCGGCCCGACGGTCAGTGAATGCTCGTCGCTCGGAACGGGAATGCCTGCGTCGGTTGTAGTGAAATGGGGGTCGTCCTTAGCCATGATCGAAACTCCTTGGCGGTGTGATCCTTGTTCCTGCGGTGGTGCCTGGGCCGCGCGTTGCCTCAAAGAGATCCGACAACAGCCTGCAGGGGGCGCGGCACCCTTCTGGTGTCCAGTCTAGACCAATTCCAAAGCCGGAACAGGACGGGCAGGCCCGCTCACGGACCAACGGAAACCGGAGCACTAAGCAGGGGACGCCTCACAGGCACACTCGCTGGTTCGCCGTGCCGACGTGGCCATCGTCGCCCGGGCCGGGCCGACGGCAGCGACGCGAGCAATGCCCTTGGAACCGTTCCTTGAGGGGCACGACACTCCGGGAAAGGGTGTAGCCATGAGGGGACCGGGGACCGGCTCCATACCGAGCCGACAGCCTGGGCAGGCGGTTCAATGATCGTGGCTGCACTCATGACCGCTGACAGGCGACTTGGCGCGAAGCCGACCACTTCCCCCCGTTCAGCGAACGGTCAGGTGCCGGCGGCGCGCCGCAACCGCGCCTCGACGCGCGCCGCCGCCAGCAGCTCCCCGTCAACCACCTCGGGATACAGGAGGTGGAACCGGTCCATATCGAACACATGGGGGCGTGCCGCCCGTTCCAACCGCTGCCTGACGGCCCTGGGCAGGGCCTGGAGCATCAACAGACGCGGCGCCAGTCGCTGAATGTAACGCCCGCAGAGCTGCCGCGCCTGCTCGCTGTCCCAGTCCTCCCTGATCAGGCAGTGGGGAAAACGGTCCGTTTCGGACGATGATCGATCGAACCAGGCAGCCCGCGGCCGGGCGCCGGCCCGTTCCTCGACCAGCTTCTGCAGGCGATAGTTGACCGGCGGCACATACTGGGTGGCACCTTCTTCCGCCGGGGCCGGCACCTGCAGCTGGGCGGCCGGCATGGCCTGCCACTGCGGCTGCGGGCGCGAATGCGCCATCTCCTCTTGGTACACACAGGAATGCAGCAGCGCAAGAGGCGTCTCATCGGCGCCGTCCAGCAGCCAGTACTGGTAGCGGTCGGCGGCCGCAAACGGCAACCGGGCCAGAGTCACCACCTCCAGGAGGCGGTCGATCTGCGTCTTCACGTCTGGCGGGTCGAGAAAGGGATGCAGCCCGCGGGTCTGCACCTCACCGCCTTCGATGCTGGCGACCAGTGCAAATTGCGGGTCCGGACCGGCATCGGGTGTCGCTTTCCGGAACCCGGACTGACCGGCAAGGGAATACTGGATCGCCCAGCGCTTTCCATCCAGGCTCAGGGCCCTGGCTCTGGGCGTCTCGGCAACCTGCACCACGCCGATGAACGGTGACAGCAGGCTCTTGGAGTAGGTTCGGATCATGCGGACCGCCCCGCTGTTCGCAGAATCCAGATCAGCGCGCAACAATGACAAAGCATAGCACCGGCGGCCCGCGGTTCGAGGCGGCTCGGAGGAAGCACAAGGGGACCGGTTGTAGGTCCCCGATTTCGCGCAAGCGGAGGCTCGCGCCGCCGTATCGGGCAAGCGAGAAATACCACTGACCAAATCCGCAACGGCGCGGTAGTCGGAAAGGCCGCCGGTACTGTTTATCTTGAGCTTCCAGGTTGCAACGGCCAACCCTTCGAAAATGGCGGTGCCGGTCCGTTTAGGCAGGAACGCCGACGCGAAACACGCGACCCCTCTGCTGGGTGCGCCTCTGCGCCTTCTCTGTTGTCTATTCGGCACCCAACCAGAAGCCGACATTCTTGTCCAGGAACTCCGCCCACGGCATGTAATGGGAGCCGTCACAGGAAAAATTCAGGCCCACGATGCCGTTGAAGATGTTGAGGGAGCCGGCGCGCAGGTAGATGTTCTCGTCCATGAAGCGCAGCTCACGGAAGGTGTGGAAGACATCCTTCAAGCGGCCGGCCGGGATTACCGAGTCGTCAGAGTAACTGTGATGCGGCCAGGCAAGACAGATCGCCGGATCGGTGAGGTCCTCGATATCCAGGATCCGGTAGCGGAAGGGGTCGTCGCGCAACCACAGGGTGGCCCGGGAGCTGGAGAAGTGCAGTTTGGCGTGGAACACGCCATGGACTTCGATCAGCTCCACCACCAGCGCGAGCACTTCATCGATGCGCCGGTCCATGGCACTTTCCGCGCGTTGCTGGAGGAAAAGGCCACCTCGGATCGCCGGATCGCCCTTGATCTGCATCCACTTCTCCGGCTCCCGGTAAACCTCTCGCGTCAGCGGCAGCTCACGCAGATCGAAATCGGCCCCCAGATAGCCCAATAAGCGGCCCTCCACATCAACGATGCGCTGCACGGCGGTCAGGGAAGGGCGACGGGCGTTGCGGCTGATGTAGGCGTTGGACAGTGAGAAAGACTCTCCGGCTAAAGCCGCGGCCATGTACGGACGGTCGCGGCGGTCACGACCGAAATCCACCGGCAGGAGTCCGGTATGGGAAACGTTGGCCGTGATCTGGCGAGCCTGATCATCGAGGACATAGAGATACTTGCAGTAAGGCAACACGGTGAGGCCGTGGACCAGGCAGTCCTCCAACCCCAGACGGGCCGGCCACACGGCCCGGCAGGCTCCGGCCAGGTGCTCCAGCCGCCCGGACAGGCGACTGCGAAGCAACATGCGCTGACTGGCGACAGCCGTCTGTAATGCTTCTCCCATAGCGGCCATATTAGCATGGGTGGTTGTGAGCCCGGAGCAAGGAGCCGAACATAAATTGAAGAAAAGGGAACCAATTTGTTGAGGGAAAAGGGGACAGATTTATTTACCGACCGCTCCCGTCGTGAGGGAAAAGGGGACAGATTCGCAGGGAAAAGGGGACAGATTTATTTACCGACCGCTCCCGTCGTCGCGCGTGATCTTGCCGGGCCGCCCAGGCCCCCGGTTCCCGATCCGCCTACCCACAATGCGGGCTACCTGCTGTTCGAAGCGCTCGGAACCGGTCAGTTGGCCCCGCTGCAGGGCCGCACGGATGAGTGTCCATTCGCCCTCCGGAATCGCATTTTGCAGAAAGCGCCTGTATCGCGCTGCCCTGTCCACCGCATTGGCACCCAACGCGCGATAGCAGGGGTCCTCATCGAGGCAGGAGCGCTCGGAACGACCCAATCGATGGCGGCAGCTCGACCAGCGATACGCCTCGGGCGTCGCCACCAAGCGGGCGCGCACCGGGTTGAGCTCGATGTACCGCACACAGGCCAGTAGATAGGTATCGGTTTCTACAGGGCTCGACTTGTAGCGGCTCTCCCAGAGGGTGCCACTGCGCCCCTCCAGGCGGTTGTGATAGCGGGTCTGGCGGCCGGCCAGACGCTTCATCAGACTACCGACAGCAGCCACTTCTTCACCCGGCGCCACCAGCAGATGCACATGATTAGTCATCAGGCACCAGGCGTAGACAGCAATGCCGTAGACGTCCTTGAACTCCGCGAGCGTGTCCAGATAGTACTGATAGTCGTCCGGCTCCGCGAAGACTGCCTGCCTGTTGTGTCCGCGCTGCACGATATGATGCGGGTAACCCGGCAGGATCACCCTCCCCATCCTTGGCATGATCGACCTCCCTGTCGATTATTGTGCTCTTAGTAGCTACAGCCTAATCGATTCTCGGCCGGAAAATAAATCTGTCCCCTTTTTGCCTTTTCTCGGCCGGAAAATAAATCTGTCCCCTTTTTGGTAATCGATTCTCGGCCGGAAAATAAATCTGT
>DATFML010000099.1:0-7389 GCA_035266965.1 Gammaproteobacteria bacterium | reverse complement strand
TCACGTCGGGCTGTTCGTGCTGGTGCTGTTCGGCGCGCCCCACGTGGCCTTCATCGCCGAGAAGTTCGGTGTCTCCTGGGCGGTCCTGCCGAACTGGGCGTTCATACTGGTTTCCGAAATCGCTTTTGCCGGCCTGATCATGCTCTACCTGCGCCGCTTGCTGGATCCGGTCATGCGGGTCATCTCCGATGCGGACGACCATGTGGGCAGCCTGTTGGTGTTCCTGGTGATGCTGACCGGGTGTCTCGCGCTGGCCCAGAGCTTCACCGTGCTGAGGGCGGTCCACATGCTCACGGTGGATCTGCTGCTGCTGTACTTTCCGTTCAGCCGCCTCATGCACACCTTCATGTTCGCGTGGAGCCGCAGCTATACCGGCGCCATGTACGGGCGACGGGGGGCGCCGCTATGAGCGCCCAGACCGCGGTGGACAGCTTTCTGGACCAGACCGGCGCGATGGTGGCGTCGTATCTGGATGCCTGCGTGCACTGTGGCAACTGTGCGCCGGCCTGTCACTTCTACGAAGCCAGCGGCGACCCGCGCCACACCCCCATCTACAAGCTCCTGCCTCTGGCCAAGGCCTACCGACGCCACAAGGCGCCTTTCTCGGGCTTCAAGCGCATGCTGGGGCTGGCGCCCGCCGAGGTGACCGAGGGCGAGCTGCAGGAATGGCAGGAGCTCATCTACGATACCTGCACCATGTGCGGTCGCTGTACGTTGGCCTGCCCCATGGGCATCGACATCGCGACGCTCGTGCATGTCTCCCGGCGGGCCATGGTAGCCGCGGGGCTGGCCCCGCCGGAGCTGCTGGCGGTGGCGGAGCGCTCGCGGGACGAAGGCAGCCCCCTGGGTGTCACGCCCGAGAAGCTCAAGGAACGCATCGAGTGGCTGCGGGACGAGTACGACGTGGAGATTCCCCTGGACAAGCCCAAGGCCCAGGTGCTGCTGACCGCCTCGTCCATCGAAACCATGAAATATCCGCACTCCCTGGCTGCGATGGCCAAGATTCTCAACCATGCGGGCGAGGACTGGACGTTCTCCAGCCGCGGTTACGAGGCCACCAACTTCGGCCTGCTCACCGGTCACGCCGAAGTGACCGAGACGATGGTGTGCCGCATCGTGGAGACCGCCGAAGCGCTGGGGGCGCAGCTCGTCATCCTGCCCGAGTGCGGTCATGCCTATGGCGCGCTGCGCTGGAGCGGCGCCAACATCATCGGCCGCCAGCTGCCATTCGAAGTGCTGCAGATCGCCGAATATCTGGCCAAGCTCAAACGGGAAGGACGGCTCAAGCTCAGCCCGTTGACGGAATCGATCACGTTCCACGATCCCTGCCAGGTCGCACGACGGGGCGGGGCGACGGCAGCGCCGCGGGAGGTGCTGGCCGGCTTCGCCCAGGATTTCCGGGAAATGGATCACGCCGGCAACGGCAACTGGTGTTGCGGCGGCGGCGGCGGCGTGAGCACCATCAGCCGGGCCAACGACCTGCGCCACAAGACGTTCGAGATCAAGATGCGCCAGGTGGAGGACACCGGGGCGGGCACCCTGGTCAGCTCCTGCGCCAACTGTCGACAGACGTTCGACGACGACAAGGCTTTCTATAAATGGGACCGCAACGTCGGCAGTCTGGTGGAGCTGGTGGCGGATCATCTGGTGCAGTAAAAGGTCGGCGGATGTAACGCCCGCCGGTCGCGATGCCAACCTATTCAGGGGGTGCAAACGGGGTACCAGCGCAGTGCACCGTTGAGGGGATCTGTGGGACTACCCCGGCCGGGAACCGGAATCCGGCCGGGGTTTTTGTCGTCCCCGATTTCACCATCAACCGGCGAAATAGTCCCGCAGGCCGAGGCGTCTGGGACCCTGGCCCGCCACGTCCACGACCAACGCGCCGGCGGCGTCGATTTCAACGGCGGTGCCGCTGACGGCCTCGCCGTCCAACGCAACGCGGATATGCTCGCCCATGCCTCCGGCCCTTTGCAGCCAGGCCGTCCGTACCGGGTCGAACCCTTCCTCGGCCCAGCGGTTGATCCAGCCGAGAAAATGCCGCGCGAAATGCTCCAGCACGTCAGTGGGCGAAATGCGGCAATCGCCTTCCTCTTCCACACTGGCGGCCGCGAAGCCCAGGGCGGGGGGCGGCCGGACGATGTTCACACCCACGCCCAGCACGCACCACGGGCTCTGATCGTTGAAAACGGGCCCCATCTCGAGCCAGACCTTGGCCGCTTTGCCTTCGTTGAGCAGAACGCTGCCGGGCCACCGGTAGCTAAGCCGGGTCATGGGTGAAACGACGTCGGCCAGGGCAGCCCCCAGACTGACGACTGCCACCAGGACCACTTCCGCCGCCGTTGAGACGGGCATTTCCGGGCGTAGAATCAAGGCACAGAGCAGGCCCCCGGGAGTCCCCAGCCAGCCGCCCTGGTGATCCGCGCGTCCGGCTGCCTGTCGGTGTGCCCACACCAGGGTGCCTTCATCGGCGCCCTGCTCAGCGAGGCGTATCGCCTCCGCGCAGACGTCCGGGGTTTCCTCCAGGTTCACCAGTTCATAGAGTGGCGGCAGATCGGCCGAACGGGTCATGGTATAAACGCGATTGAAGCAGGCTTTCGATAGTCAAGAGTCTAGCTCACGGCAGCACCTGATGGCCGCACCGACGGGAACATTGACGTTGCGGATCCACTGTACAGCCGTTCGGGCAGGGAATGATTGGTAAGGTTCGGGCGTCAAACCCGACAGACACAGTGACAGGGGAAATAGGGGACAGACCACGATTTCCCCTGCCATCTGAATTCTTCTGGCTGTCGTTGGTGGGAAATCGTGGTCTGTCCCCTATTTCCATGAACGGCGGAACCCATTGAATCTGCGGCAAGGAAGAGTGCTCATGGCGAACAGGCGCTGGTTGATGATAGTGGCGGCAATGGCGATTGCCCTGATGCAGACGACGGTTTGTGCCGCCGCCGGAAAGGGCGCTCATTCCGATGACACGGGGATCTTCGCGACTTTTGCCAAGCTGAGCTACGTTCAGCAGGGGCACGGCAGCCGCCTGATGTACGTGTTCATCGACCCGAATTGCCCCTACTGCCACAAGTTGTACATGGAACTGCAGTCCAAGATCGGCCCGGAGCATCTCACGGTGCGTTGGGTGCCTCTGGGTATTCTGACCACCACCAGCGCCGGCAAGGCGGCAGCCATCGTGGGTGCCAAGGACCCTGCTTCGGCACTCAAGTACAACGAAACCCACTACGCCCGGGGGCAGGGCGGGGGCATTGAGGAAGCCCTTCCCGATCAACATGTGTCCGACCTGTTGAAGGCCAATGAACACGCCTGGTCACAGACCGGGGCGACCGGCGTACCGACCATCATCTTCCACGACAAGTCCGGCCGTCCCACCATGGTGCAGGGCGGGCCGACGCCCGCCCAGTTGAAGAAACTGCTCACCCACGTCCACTGATGATGCAGACTCTCGTCCACCGCCGATGGACACCTGCGATTGTGCCACGCGCGTGCCCTGTGAGGCCGCGCACAGGCGATCTATCCGAAAACTAACAATGTCGCCTGTGTTGACAGCGGGTGACCGGCTGTCGGCAGTCGCCGTGAACCACTGCCCGCCGCGCGCCTGCGCACGTTCTCAGCCACCCAACGCCCACTGGTTTGACGCGCGTCAATGCCGGTTCGCCCCGCTCTCTGGTAGGGTCGCCCTGTAGTGCGGGGGTTTGGCTCCACAGGGTCCAGCGGATGGTCCGGCGCCTGTTGGTCACGACGGCAGTCGCCGCTACCTGCGCGCGAAGCGGGGACTTCGATTATGGCTACGGATAAAGCAACGGGAAGGAATCCTTTGGTGGGTGGCGTGGTCGGCGATACCGTCGGCAATGTCTGTGCCGTCATCGATGCGCTGGAGCTGATCGAGGTCACCAAGGTCGATGACTCGGGCATCGATGAAAGCCGTCTGTGGGGCGTGCGGTTGGTGCTGGAATGCGTCGTCGACGCGCTGCAATATGAAATAGACAATTATGACGATCGGGCGGGAACCCTGTGCATCGCCCTCAGTCGCTCCCATGGAGCCCTGCCGATAACCCATCCCCGCCAACTGCGGGCGGCTCTTGTGCGTAATCTGGTGGAGGTGCAACGCTGGATCGATGACATCTCTTGGGGCTGCGCGCCAGCGGAGCACGGATACAACGAACTGAATTAGGCGTGCCGGCCGACGCAGCCAGAACATCTCGAAGGCCGGTCCACCCACACACGCGTCGTGCTCGCCAGCCGCGGGTGTACGCCGGAAAGTCGCCGGTCATGACTGGCAGCGTTGCAGCCGCCTCACCAGGGTATCGAGAAATTCCTCCACTTGGCGCGGGCCGTCCAGCCGATAGCTTGCGGCGGTTGGTCGGTCCGCAGGTCCCACCAGAATGCCGATACCTCGGTCACGAAGCTCGCGGAAGGCATCTTCGTCGGTTGTGTCGTCGCCGAGGTAGATCACCCGGTCTGTCCGGGGGTCGACGGCCAGGGCCTTCATCAACCACCGTAGAGCCTTGCCCTTGTGCCAATCGACGGCCGGCTGCAGCTCCAGGAGCTTCTTTCCTTCGGACAGGCGCAGTGCCGGGTCGGAGGCGGCCACTGCGTTTGTCATCCGTCTCAGCGACGCAAGATCTGCGTCGGCCGCGCGGCGGTAATGGACGGCGATGGAGAACCGCTTGCGCTCCACGGTGCAGCCCCGCACCGGTGCCAGTGCCGTGCGCAGCGTCCGTTCGGCGGCCTCCAAAGCCGGAAGACAGGCCTGGCCGCGCTGGAATGTCCGGCATCGAGGCGGCGGCCCGGCGATATCAAAGCCATGGCTGCCTGCATACCAAAGTGCATCGATGTCCACCTGTCTGCGGATATCGGGAAGATCCCGCCCGCTGATAACGGCGACGGGGCACAGCTCGGCCAGACCCTTGAGGATCGTGCGCATGGGACGGCCGAGGGTTGCCCGGTCGGGCCGGTCCACGATCGGGGTCAATGTGCCGTCGTAGTCCAGAAACACGGCCGGTCTGCGCCCCCCGCGGGGAAAGAGCCGGCCGAAATCGTCCAGCGCGGAAGGGGGCGCCGGGGAAGCTTGCCTGTCGTCCGTATCGGTCACCGGCTCACCGAGGATCCAGCGGTGTCGGAGAACGTACCACCAACGTTACTGGGCATGTGCCAGGGCCCCATGCGCCTGCCCGTCGGCTGTGCCCCGGCAACAACCAGTCAGGAACGCTGCCGGTCGCGTTCCTGCCGCAGCCGGGCCTGGATGCGTTCGCGGGCCGCCGCTTCCAGGGTCGTCGGGCTTTGTGTGTCCTGCAGTCGACGCAGCGTGTGCTGCAGCCAGTCCAGTTGGCGCTCGTAGGGTCGGCAGGCCTTGCAGATCAGCAGGTGGATGCGAACCGGCAGAGTGCGCCGGGGGCGAGTGGGTTGGTCGTGCTCCCTGGACAGCAGCAGAGCCACCTCGCGACAGTTGGGCAATCCCATCATGATCGATGGTCCTCCTTCTTGAACCAGCCGTTTTCCACGCACTCGCGGATTCGCAGGCGGGCGCGGTGCAGGAGCACGTAGAGGTTATTGTCGGATATCTTGAGCAACTCGCACACTTCCCGGCTCGTGAGCGCCGACAGTTCGCGGGCAATGAAGCCGTCCCTCAGACGTTCCGGAAGCGCGTCGATGCATTCACTGAGCACCAGCCAGAATCCTTCCAGCTCAACCTGCGTGAGCGGGTCGCTGCCCCAGCGGGCGGGCCGTACCCGCCAGTGGCCGGTTTCGTCGAACCAGCGATCGAGGTCGTCCTGCCCGTCGTCTTCGGCGACGCGTGTGGCGAGATTCTCCTGTTTACCCTGGTCGCGGTAGTGGTCCCGGATCTTGTTCTTGAGGATGCCCACCAGCCAGGTGCGTTCGCTGGCGTCACGTCGGAATCCGTCCCGGCTGCGCCAGGCCGCCAGCAGGGTTTCCTGCACCAGGTCCTCGGCGATGTCGCGTCGGCTGGTGCGAAGCAGCGCGAACCGGAACAGAGCGTCGCCGTGTTCAGTCAGCCAGCGTTCCGGATCCAGATCCACGCCTTCTCCTTCGGTGCCCCGGGTGCTCGTCCGTGCCAGCATACCATGGCAGGTAGCCGCGGCGGCCGAGAGCGAAGAAAATGCGCCACGGAAAACACGGAAAACACGGAAAACACGGAAAACAGGGAAAACAGGGAAAACAGGGAAGCAAATAATTGTCGATCGGACTTGTCTGCGGGTACGGACCGATAGCCTGCTGCGGTGTGCCGCGCCACAACCCCGCCTTTCTCACTTCCGTGGGTTCCGTGGGTTCCGTGGGTTCCGTGGATGCCGTGGCTCTCCCTGAGGAAGGAATGCGCCACTGGGTCGGGATGAGCGCAGGGAAGCCCGGCAGCGCTGCTGTGCCTGATCCGTCGCGGTTACGGAACTTCGGCGCGCTGGTCTCAGTACATACGGTGGCGGAACAGCCAGCCGGCGAGTGTCAGGCTCACCAGCCCGATGACGGCCATGGGCCAAAGTTGCGGAATCAGCACATGGAAGGGCGTGCCCTCCAGGAACACGCCCCGCAGGATGACCATGAAGTAGCGCATGGGGTTGATCAGGGTGATGTATTGGACCGCCACCGGCATGTTGGCGATGGGCGTGGCGAAGCCGGACAGGATGATGGCCGGCACCAGGAACAGGAACGCGCCCAACAGCCCCTGCTGCTGGGTCACGGCCAGGGAAGAGATCATCAGTCCCACGCCGATGGCCGACAGCAGAAACAATCCCACGCCCGCGTACAGGGTCAACAGCGAGCCGCGCAGAGGTACCTCGAACCACAGTACCGTCAGCGCGATGATGATGGTGGCCTCCACGGTGCCGATGATGAAGCCGGGCAGGGCCTTGCCGATCAGGATCTCCACCGGGCGCAGGGGAGTGACCAGCAACTGGTCGAAGGTGCCCTGCTCGCGTTCCCGGGCGACGGACAGGGCGGTGACCAGCATGGTGACGACCAGGGTGAGCAAGCCGATGATGCCGGGCACGATAAACCACTGGCTGCGCAGATTCGGATTGAACCAGGCGCGGGTGACCAGATGCACGGGTGGCTGGGCCAGACCGTGCTCGGCGCTCCACTGGCGATTGAACCGGGTGACGATGCTGCGCACGTAGTTCAATACCAGCATGGCCGTGTTGGAGTTGCGCCCGTCCACGATGACCTGCAGTTGGGCGGGTTCTCCCAACGCCATATGACGGCTGAAGCGGGGGCCCACATGCAGCACCAGCAGGGCGCGCTTGTCGTCGATCATGGAGCGTATCTGTCCGTCGTGGCTGATGACGCCCACCTGCTGAAAGTTGGCCGAACCCTGAAAGCGGGCCAGCAGATCGCGGGCGGCCGCGCCGCCGTCCTCGTTGTACACGG
>DATFML010000098.1:0-3380 GCA_035266965.1 Gammaproteobacteria bacterium | reverse complement strand
CCGCCACACTGGCCTCGGCACGGGGCCCTTCGGCGAGGCCCGCCGCTTCGCGGAAACGTTCCTGCTGATACAGCTGCACCGCCAGACCCACCGCCAGCGCGGTCAGCAGCAGCGTCACCCAGAATCCGAGGAAGATCTTCCAGAACAGTCGGCCCACGGGCGTTACTCGGTGATCAGCTGATAGCCCACGCCACGCACGGTCTGGATGGGCGAACGCCCGTCCGGGCCGACGCCCAGCTTCCTGCGCAGCTTGCTGACATGCATGTCGATGCTGCGGTCGTAGCGGGCCAGTCGGCGCCCCAGCGCCTGCTCGGACAACTCCGCCTTGGTGACCACCCGGCCCGCTTCGCGCACCAGCACTTCCAGCAGGTTGTACTCCGTGCTGGTGAGATCCAGCGGTTCGTCCCGCCACTGCGCGGTGCGACTGGCGGGCCGCAGCGAAACACCGCCGGCCTGCAGCAGCCCGTCCCCGCCCCCGTCGCCGTGCTCCGCGCCGGTGCGACGCAGGATGGCCCGCAGCCGCGCCACCAGCTCGCGGGGGTTGCAGGGCTTGGGGAGATAGTCGTCCGCGCCCATCTCCAGGCCCACGATGCGGTCCACCTCGTCGCCCTTGGCGGTGAGCATGAGCACCGGCACCGGCGAAGACTGGCGTATGCGCCGCAGCGCTTCGAAGCCGTTGAGCCGCGGCAGCATCACGTCCAGCACCACCACGTCGTAGCCGCCCTGGGACGCCCGTGCCGCACCCGCTTCGCCATCGTGGGCGGTGTCCACGGCAAAGCCTTCCACCGTGAGGTACTCGGCGAGCATCTCGCACAGCTCCAGATCGTCATCCACCAACAGCACGCGGGTCATGACCGGTCGGCCGCTCAGTCCTTACGCCAGGGGTTTTCCCATAGTGCCACAGGCCGCCTCGGGCGGGCGCCCCTTTACACCCCGTTACAAAGCTTTACACCTCCGCCACGCAAGCTTGCACGAGCGCGCCCCATACTGGCTCCCAAGGCTGGCGGCAGCCGCCGTCACCGAGCTGGAAAGAAACGACCGGATTCAAACCCGAGGAGCAGTCACCATGAAGAAACGCAACGCCATCATCGGCTCAGTCCTGGCCGCCACCGTCCTGGCCGGCACCGCGGCGGGCACCGCCAGCGCCTTTCCGGGCGGCCACTGCGACCACGGCGGTCACCGCCATGGCGCCATGACCTTCAAGGGCGGCCCCATGGGCGGTTCAGGCCATCACCTGATGCGCCTGATGGAGAAACTGAACCTGTCCAAGGATCAGCGTGATCAGATCTGGAAAATCGTCGACGCCCAGCGCGGCCAGGGACGGGAGAAGATGCTGGCCCTGATGGAGAACCGCAAGGCCCTGCGGGCCGCGACCCGCGGCAGCCAGTACGACGCCGGTAAGGTGCGGGAACTGGCCGACAGGCAGGGCAAGCTGATGGCCGATCTGATGGTGATGCGGGCCGATACCAAACACCGCATCCGTGCGGTGCTCACCCCCGAGCAGCAGAGCCAGCTCGACCAGATGCGCGGCCACCACCACCGGGGCGGCTGGGGCGGTCGGCGCTGACGCCCGGCGCAGGGGCGGTCGCGGGTACCGCCCCTGCCCGGCTCTTCATTCAGCCTCCCGGCTCGGGGGCAGCCTCACGGCGGAAGTGGGTCGACGTTCGTAAGACGCCGGCCGGCGGACATTTTTGTTGGCATTGCCCGCGCAACTGTCGTATTCTTTGCGAGACTGCAGATTGTGGCAGTGGCGCGTTTTTGGTCGTTCCTTTCGGACTACCTGTTGGACACCCCTTATCACAGCCTGCATGAAACCCGATTGTGTCTTTAATCTAGTAAATTAGAAACAGGTGTATTCAATGGCTACAGGTACTGTGAAGTGGTTCAACGAGTCCAAGGGCTTCGGCTTCATCGCCCCGGACAATGGCGGTGATGATGTATTCGTCCACTTCAGCGCGATCCAGGCCAGCGGCTTCAAGACGCTGACCGAAGGACAGAAGGTGAGCTTCGACGTCCAGCAGGGCCCCAAGGGCGCCCAGGCTGCCAACGTCGTCCCCGCCTGACCGGAACGACAGTTCGACTGGGAAACGCGAGCCCCGCCTTTTTGGCGGGGCTTTTTCGTTCCGGCCCCGTCCGCTGCGCCGGCGGGCGCGGTCTTCGACCGGCCGCAGGTTTCCTACGTGCCGCCGTACCTGCGCAGCAGGCGGTCCAGCTGATTGGCGAACATCTGCCGGTCTCCCTGATCGAGGGGCGCCGGACCACCGGTGTGCACGCCGCTGGCGCGCATCGTATCCATGAAGTCGCGCATCGTCAGGCGCTCGCGGATGTTGTCGCGCGTGTACAGCTCGCCCCGGGGATTGAGGGCATGGCCGCCTTTGTCGATCACGTCCGCGGCCAGCGGAATGTCTGCGGTGACCACCAGATCGCCCTGCTGCACCAGCTCGGCGATGCGACGGTCCGCCTCGTCGAAACCGGAGGCCACCTGCATCGTCCTGATGTACGGAGACGGCGGCACCCGCACAGGCTGATTGGCCACCAGCGTCAGCCGCATCTCCATGCGCCGGGCGGCACGGAACAGGATGTCCTTGATGACATTGGGGCACGCGTCGGCGTCGACCCATATCTGCATCGATCTCTCTCCAGAGCCCGGGCAACCCGCATCATCGCGCAGGCCCCGACCCTTGACCAAACGAGCGCGGCAAGGCAATGCCACCTACTCCGCGGCCCATGTTCTGGCTTACACTACCGGTTATTCGCCGCCAGTTGTCTGCAATGAAGAAACTGCTTCTGATCGTCCTGCTGCTGGCCACCGCCGCCCTGCTGATCGTCCGCCTGCAACCCGGGGACGGGGAACGTCATTTCGAGCATGTGGAAGGGCTGCCGTGGCAGATCCAGACCCTGCCGGACGGCAACTCGAAGGTCTTCGGGCTGACCTTCGGGAAAAGCACGCTCGGCGACGCCAAAGCCCGCTTCGGCACGGACGACATGAAGCTGGCGATTATCGCCGATCCCGGTGAACGGGGCACCCTGGAGATGTACTACAGCCACCTGACCGCCGGCGTCATCACCGGCAAGATGGTCATCGGCACGGCGCTGGACCCCAAGACCATCGAGGGCATGGAGCAACGGGCCGCGCACAGCAAGTTTCTGGGCACCGGAGCCCGCCAGTTCATCCTCAGCCCGGCGGATACCCGGGCCGCGTATCGGGCGCCCATCACCACCATCACCTTCATTCCCTCGGCCAGGTTCGACGAGAAGAATGCGCTGCGCCTGTTCGGCACGCCGGCCCAGCGCATCCGTACCGGCCCCCATGTCCAGCACCTGCTGTACCCGGACAAGGGCGTGGACATCATCCTCAACAGCCAGGGCAAGAACGTCCT
>DATFML010000097.1:0-6778 GCA_035266965.1 Gammaproteobacteria bacterium | reverse complement strand
GGGGTAGTCCGCGGGCGCCGATCTGGCGCACCCGGGTGCGCAACAGATGCTTGGCCTGCTCGCGATCCTTGGAGATGTCGTCGAAGCGCTTGGGCAGGAAATCGACGGCGCCCGCCTCCAGCGCATCCAGCGTGGCCTGGGCCCCTTCCTGGGTCAGGGACGAAAACATCAACACCGGGGTCGGATGGGTCGCCATGATACGGCGCAGCGCCGTGATGCCGTCCATCACCGGCATTTCGATGTCCATGGTAATGACGTCGGGCCGCAGCTCGGCGGTTTTGAGGATCGCTTCCCGGCCATTGGCCGCCGTTCCGACCACCTCGATGCGAGGCTCGGCTGCAAGGATTTCGACGATGCGCCGCCGGAAGAAGCCCGAATCGTCGACAACCAGCACCCTTACTGCCATACCCATACCTTAGTCTGTCCGCGTTGCCCGGCCCGCGACGATCCGACGTCTTCTGTCGGGGCTACATGCGCTGGGCGTATTTCTTCATGAGGCTCGGAACGTCCAGAATCAGCGCGATATTGCCGTCGCCGGTGATGGTCGCGCCGGCGAAACCGGCCAGACCATGCAGCAGCGACCCGAGCGGCTTGATGACCACCTCTTCCTGTCCGATCAGCTGGTCCACCACGAATCCGACCCGTTGGTTGCCGACGTGCACCACCACCACATGCCCCATGTCGGCCGGGGAACCGTGGTGGCCGGAAACCAGCCAGCTGCGCAGATAGAACAGCGGCAGGGCCTTTTCCCGGACGATGACCACCAGGCGTCCGTCCACCACGTTGGTACGGGACGCGTCGAGGTTGAATATCTCGCTCACGCTCGCCAGAGGCAGCGCGAAGGTCTGCTGCCCCAGCACCACCATGAGCGTCGGCATGATCGCCAGGGTGAGCGGGACGCGGATGCTGATACAGGTCCCCTTGCCGAGCCCGGACTGGATATCCACCGTCCCGTTGAGCTGAGCGATGCGCGTTTTGACCACGTCCATGCCGACGCCGCGCCCCGAGATGTCCGATATTTCCGATTTGGTGGAAAAGCCCGGCATGAAAATCAGGTTCCAGCACTCGCGGTCATCAAGCCGCGAGGCGCTTTCCTGGTCCATCAGGCCTTTTTCCACAGCCTTCCTGCGCAGTGCGTCAGGGTCCATGCCCTTGCCGTCATCGTGAATGGACAGCAGGATGTGGTCGCCCTCCTGCTCGGCCGACAGCACCACCGTGCCCACCCGGGGCTTGCCGGCGGCTTCCCGTTCCTCGGGCCCTTCCAGTCCGTGGTCCACGGCATTGCGGACCAGGTGCACCAGCGGGTCGGCAAGCGCCTCCACCAGATTCTTGTCCAGGTCGGTTTCCTCGCCCTGCATCTCCAGCACGACCTCTTTGTGCAGATTGCGGGCAATGTCCCGGACCACCCGCGGAAAGCGGCCGAACACCTTCTTGATGGGCTGCATGCGGGTCTTCATTACCGCCGCCTGCAGATCGGCGGTGACCACGTCGAGGTTCGCTACCGCCTTGCCGATTTCCTCGTCCGCCCTGCTGGCCCGCAACGTGGACAACCGGTTGCGCGCCAGCACCAGTTCCCCGACGAGGTTCATGATGTCGTCGAGGCGCTTGGTGTCGACCCGCACGGAAGCCTCGGCCTGGGGTTGAGCCGGCTTGGCGGGTGCCGCGGCTTTGGCGGCCGTCGCCGCGGGCGCGGATACCGTGCCGGCAGCCTCCGGCGCGGGCTTGTGGGCGGGCGGGTCCGGCACCTTGCCGTGCAGTTCGTCCAGCAGGGCCTCGAACTCGTCGTCGGTAATGGTCTCGTCACTGTCCCCGTCGGGGTGTTCACCGGACGAAGCGGCGGACGCCGCAGGGGCCGGGTCGGCGGCAACCGGCCCCGCAGGGGCGCTACCCTGGCCGTGCAGCTGATCCAGCAGGGCCTCGAACTCGTCGTCGGTGATGTCGTCACCCTCGGCAGCCGTACCCTCGGCCTGCTCGCCGGCCGCAGCGGACTCCCCGCCGCCGGCCTGGGCGGCGTCCAGCAGCGCCTCGAACTCGTCGTCGGTGATATCGCCGTCGCCGGATTCCACCGTTTCGGGCTCGGCCGGCGCGGCGGGGGGCGGCTCGTTGGCGGGGGCCCGGGACCTGGCCAGCGCCTCCAGCTGGGCGAGCAGCTCGGGCGGCGCCGGTGCCGGGTCCTCGCCGGCCTGCACCTGGGAAAACATGGAATTGACTTCGTCGAGCACTTTCAGGACCGCGTCCATCAACTCCGCGTCGGTCTGGCGCTCCCCCTGGCGCAGGACGTTGAACACGTCTTCCGCGCGGTGGCACACCGCCACCAGGGCATCCAGCCCCAGAAAGCCGGCGCCACCCTTGACGGTATGGAAGCCGCGGAACACCGCGTTGAGCAGGTCGACATCCTGGGGGCGCTGCTCGAGCTCCACCAGTTGCTCGTTGAGTTGCTCGAGAAGCTCACCGGCTTCGACCAGGAAGTCCTGAAGGATCTCGTCGTCAGCGTCGATGGTCATCTGCGCGCCCCCTAGAAACCCAGGCTCGACAGGATGTCATCGACATCGTCCTGACCGGATACGACATCGGCCACGGTGTCCACGCCCGGCACGGTCGGCCCCTGACAACCACGATCCTCCTGAGTCGCCGCGACTGTGTCCGTAGCCTTCATGCGGGCCCCCGAGATGCGGACCAGGGAAACCAGATTCTCTTCCACCTCCTTGACCAGGGTGATGACCTTGCGGATGATCTGGCCGGTGAGGTCCTGAAAATCCTGGGCCATCAGCACTTCGGAAAGCTGGCGACTGAGGCTCGCCGCACGCTCGGAGGTCTGGGCAAAGAAATCGTCCAACGTGCTGCTGAGCGCGCGGAACTCGTCGATGCTCATGTCGCGGCGTCGAAACCGCTGCCACTGGGTCAGCAGCTGGTCGGCGTCCCGCTTGAGCTCGTCGGAAACCGGCAGGGCTTCCTCCACCGCACTCAACGTCCGGTGGGCGGCCTGCTCGGTCATGGTAATCACATAGCTCAGCCGTTCCTGCGCATCCGGAATATCGGTCTGGGCGAGGTCGGACACCCGCGAGTCCAGCTGGAAGCTGTTGAGAGCCTCGTGCAGCTCCCGGGTCAGCTTGCCGAGCTCCTGAAACAGGCCGTCGTCCCGGGAGCGGGTGAGGTCATCCAGCAACCGGCTTGCACCGGCTTCGTTGCCGGCCTCCAGCTCCGTGACCAGTTGGCGGGCCTGGGCGAGACAGTCCGCTCTTGTCAGCCAGTTATCGTCCATCTGCCCTCCTAGCTTTGGGCCGCCGCGAGCCGTTCGAATATTTTGTCGATCTTCTCTTTCAACGTAACGGCGGTGAACGGCTTGACGATATAGCCGTTGACACCCGCCTGTGCGGCTTCCACGATCTGGTCCTTCTTCGCCTCCGCGGTCACCATCAGCACCGGCAAACCGGCCAGCTTGGCGTCGGCGCGTACCGCCTTCAGCAGATCGATGCCGGTCATCCCCGGCATGTTCCAGTCTGTGATCAGAAAATCGAAGTTGCCCGACTGCAGAACCGGCAAGGCGCTGTTGCCGTCGTCGGCCTCCTGGGTATTGTTGAAGCCCAGATCCCGCAACAGATTCTTGATGATGCGGCGCATCGTGGAAAAGTCGTCCACGATCAGGATCTTCATGTCTTTGTCCAAAGGTACCTCCTAACTGACTTCGCGGGTGTCCCGCCCCAGCGCCTGGTACCCGATCCAGGCCTGGTCCTACTCTTCGATTTCAGAGACCCACTCGCCCATGCGCGCGCGCAACCGGATCAGGGCCTGACCGTGGATCTGGCACACCCGCGACTCACTGACGCCCAGCACTTCGCCGATCTCGCGCAGATTCAGCTCTTCGTCGTAGTACAGCGCCATCACCAGTCTTTCCCGTTCCGGCAGCCCCGCGATGCCTTCGGCGAGTGCGTCCCGAAAGGCATCGTTCTGCAGGTTCTCCAGGGGCTCGTTGCTCTGCCCCATGGAAGCCGCGTCGGGTTCGTCCCCGGCGGCCGCCGGGTCATCGAAGCTGAACACCCGACAGCCGCTGGCATCCTGGAGAATGCGGTGATACTCGTTCAGGCCGATGCCCAACACCTCGGCCACCTCGTTGTCCCGGGCGTCCCGGCCCTGCTCGTTCTCGATCTGCCGCACCGCTTCAGCCACCTGACGCGCCTTGCGGTGCACCGACCGGGGCGTCCAGTCGGTGCGGCGGATCTCGTCGAGCATCGCACCACGGATGCGGATGCCGGCGTAGGTCTCGAAGCTCGCGCCCTGGGACGCGTCGTAGTTACGCGCCGCCTCCAGCAGGCCGATCATGCCCGCCTGGATGAGGTCGTCGGACTGCACGCTGGGGGGCAGTCGGCTCATCAGATGGAAGGCGATCCGCTTGACCAGCGCCGCATGGCGGTGCACCAAATCCTCGTAATCCCGTTCTTGAGTAGCGGCGTACATTGCAACCCCATTCATCGCAGCATCTCCATCTCGCCACAACTGGACTGGATGAGCCGCTCGACGAAGAATTCCAGATGGCCGCCCGCACCCGTGGGTACGGGCCATTTATCGGCCTTCTGGGCCAGATTCTTGAATGCCATTGCCGCGCGGCTGCGCGGGTAGGCGGCCACGACCGAACGCTGCTTCTGTACCGCCTTGCGCAGGTATTCGTCGTGGGGGACGGTACCCAGATATTCCAACGTCACATCCAGGTAGCGATCGGTGACCCGGGATATCTTGTTGAACAGATCCCGGCCCTCCTGGGCACTGCGGGTCATGTTGGACAACACCCGGAAGCGCTCCAGACCGTATTCGCGGCTCAACAGCTTGATCAGAGCGTAGGCATCGGTGATCGAGGCGGGCTCGTCGCAGACGACCACGACAATTTCCTGTGAAGCGCGGGTGAAGCTGGTCACGCTGTCGGAAATGCCCGCCGCCGTATCCACCACCAGCACGTCCAGGTCCTGGTTCAGTTCGCTGAACGCCCGGATCACCCCCGCGTGCTCGGCCGGACTGAGCTCGGCCATGTGCTTGGTTCCCGAGGTGGCCGGTACGATCTTCAGCCCCGACGGACCCGGCACGATGACTTCCTCCAGCGTCCGTTCTCCCTTGATGACATGGGACAGGTCGTAGGCCGGGTGCAGCCCCAGGAGCACATCCACATTGGCAAGCCCGAGGTCCGCATCCATCAGCATCACCTCGCGGCCGCTGTCGGCCAGCGCCACCGCCAGGTTCACGGACACGTTGGTCTTGCCGACCCCCCCCTTGCCGCTGGTCACCGCGATCACCCGCACCGGTCGCGGTTGGGCCATGCGGCGCAGTCCCGCCGCCTGATCGAACTTCACTTCAGCCATGAGCATTCGCCGCCATTCCTCCCAACTGCACGGGTCCGGCCTGCGTGTCGGCCCCCCGCTCCGCTTGCATCAATGCGACGGCGCGGCTCACCAGGTTGTGGCTGCGCGCCGGGTGCATGTCCTCGGGCACGCGCTGGCCGTCGCCCACGTAGGCGAGAGGCAGGTCGTGCCGCACGATCACGGACAGGGCGCCGCCCAGGCTGGCGGCCTCGTCCATCTTGGTCAGGATGCAGCCGTCCAGAGCCCCCGCATGGAACGCCCGCACCGATTCGTCCAGCACCGACTGCTGGGTGGTGGCCGACATGACCAGGTAGCTGCGTATCGCAGTGCCCGACCCCGTCAGGGTGGCGAACTGCTCGTTCAGGCGTACGTCCCGCTGGCTCATGCCGGCGGTGTCGATCAGCACCAGTTGTTTGTCCATCAGGCTGCGCAGCGCCGCCTGCAGCTCGCCCGCGTCGGCCGCCACCTGCACCGGCACACCCAGAATGCGGCCGTAGGTCAGCAGCTGTTCGTGGGCGCCGATCCGGTAGCTGTCGGTGGTCACCAGGGCCACGTTGCGCTGGCCGTGGCGCAGCGCATAACGGGCCGCCAGCTTGGCCACGGTGGTGGTCTTGCCGACCCCGGTGGGGCCCACCAGGGCCACCACGCCCCCATGCGTCAAAATATCGTCGTCGGTCACCGGCACCCGGTGAGCCAGCAGCGCCAGGGCGTGGCGCCAGGCCTGGGCCTCGTCCGCGGCGCCGGCGGTGCCGTCGGCGAGACTCTGGCACAGCTCGGATTGCAGCCCGAGACGCTGCAGACGGCGCAGCAGACTGGCCTGCACCGGATGACGCCGCTCCACGTCGTTCCAGGCCAGCTGGGCAACCTGCTGCTCCAGCATGTCGCGCAGCTGCTTGAGCTCCTGCTGCATGGCCACCAGGGCCGGGTCCTGGGACCAGTAAATCCCGGGGTGGCCGGTGCCGGAGACGGAGGCAGACGTGTCGCTGTCGGTTTGCGGAGACGAGGTGCGGTCGCGCGCCTGTGCCTGAACGTTGCCGTCGCCACCCGGGGCGGGCGTGGACGGCGAACCGGACGGAACGGCGCCGGGCGCGCCCTGGGATGTGGCTGCGGCGCGCTCCACCAGCGCTTCGTCATAGTCGATGGCGGCGATGATCTCCACGCCGCCGTTGACCTTGCGATTGGAAAGGATGACGGCGTCGGGCCCCTGCTCTTCGCGTACCATGCGGATCGCCTGGCGCATGTCCGGTGCGAAGTACCGCTTAATCTTCATGGCATCATCCTCAGCTCATCCGCGCAGGCATCAGGCCCCGACCGCTTCCGGGCTGTTCAGGCCCGCTGCCACTCGCCCCACGGTACTCACGACCTTGATCTGTTTGTTGTCCGGCACTTCGTTGTACGCGAGCACGTGCAGGCTCGGGATGCTGTGGCGA
>DATFML010000096.1:0-3725 GCA_035266965.1 Gammaproteobacteria bacterium | reverse complement strand
GCCGTCGATTCGGCGCTGATGGTGATTGATGGTGCCAAGGGCGTCGAGGAGCGCACCATCAAGCTGATGGACGTGTGTCGACTGCGCAATACACCCATTTTCACCTTCATCAACAAGCTGGACCGGGAAGGCCGCGAACCGGTGGAGCTGCTCGACGAGATCGAGGACATCCTCAACATCCGCTGTGCGCCCGTCACCTGGCCCATCGGCATGGGCAAGCGGTTCAAGGGCGTATATCACCTGACCGACGACAGTGTCCATCTGTACCTGCCCGGCCAGAGCAGCCGGCGTCAGGATGCCACCGTCATCAACCGTCTGGACAACCCGATGTTGGACGAAGTGCTGGGGCCCCAGGCGGCGGAGCTGCGGGACGAGATCGAGCTGGTACGCGGCGCCAGTCATCCCTTCGATGCCGAAGCCTATCTGGCCGGCGAGCTGACACCGGTGTTCTTCGGGTCGGCGATCAATAATTTCGGTGTGCAGGAGCTGCTGGACTGTTTCGCGGAGTACGCGCCCGCGCCGCTGGCCAGGCCCACCACCGGTCGGGAAGTGGAACCCCTGGAGGAGAAGTTCTCAGGTTTCGTCTTCAAGATCCAGGCGAACATGGATCCCGCCCATCGCGATCGCATCGCCTTTCTGCGGGTCTGTTCGGGGCGTTACCAGAAGGGCATGAAGATGCGCCATGTGCGCATCGGCCGGGATGTGCAGGTGGCGAACGCGGTCACCTTCATGGCTTCCGACCGCGGTCATGCCGACGACGCCTATCCCGGCGACATCATCGGGTTGCACAACCACGGAACCATACAGATCGGGGACACCTTCACCCAGGGCGAAGAGCTGAAATTCACCGGCATCCCCAGCTTCGCGCCGGAACTGTTCAGGCGCGCCATCCTGCGCGACCCGCTGCGCATGAAGGCGCTTCAGAAGGGACTGGACCAGCTCAGCGAGGAGGGCGCCTCGCAGCTGTTCCGCCCGTTGAAGAACAACGACCTCATTCTGGGCGCCGTGGGCGTGCTGCAGTTCGATGTGGTGGCCTACCGTCTACGCCACGAATACGGCGTCGACTGCCACTTCGAACCGGTATCCGTGGCCACGGCCCGCTGGGTCGAGTGCGACGACCCCAGGATGCTGGAGCGCTTCCGGGACAAGGCCTTCGACAACCTGGCGGTCGATCAGGCCGGCGAACTGGTCTATATCGCTCCTACCCGCGTCAACCTTGATCTGGCCGCCGAACGCTGGCCCGACATCCGCTTCCGCGCCACCCGCGAACACTGATCCCGGAGCTGGACATGCCGTTGCCTCCGCCGCAGTGGGGCCGGCACCCGCTGCCCGGGACCCCTGCCGGCCGTGTCGGTCCGAACAAAGCCGCGGCATTTGGGATGGGCGGCGGCCACCCGTGGACCGCTGCGGTGCGCGGTGCGTCACGATGGTGCGAGCCGTCGGAATGTCGACAGGAGGGCGGGTGCTAACCCGTTGAATGGCCACGTGTGCCCGGTTGGCACGGATACTGCTCGGATACGGGTGAAGCTTCTCAATATCGGAAGCTTCGTTAGATCGTCTCTCCTCCAACTCGTGGGTTTTCGGGGTGCGTTTACGCACCCCGTCTTTTTTCCGGTTTTCGTCGCAGCTCACCAGGCTCACGCAAAGCGGTAATTCCTCGGCACGACGACAATGCCCTCGGGCGATACGGTGAAGCGTGCGCGGTCTGCGTCCGGGTCGTAGCCGATCTGGGTGCGGGCGGGCACCGCCACATGCTTGTCGATGATGCACCGTTTGAGACGGGCGCCATCGCCTACCCGCACCCCGTCAAAGAGCAGCGACTCCTCCACCATCGCTTCGTCCCCGATCTCCACCTGGGAAAACAGAACCGAGTGCTGCACGCTGCCGCCGGCGATAACCACTCCACCGGCGGCGATCGAGTTGATGAAGATACCTTCGTTGCCTGAGCTTCCGGGAACCGTGCGCGCGGGAGGCGTCTGTCCCTGATAGGTTCGGATAGGCCAGTCGTGCTGATACAGATCGAGCGGCGGTACCGGTTCCAACAGATCCATGTTGGCTCTGTAGAAGGCGTCGATGGTGCCTACGTCACGCCAGTAGCGATCCGGTGTGACACGACCACGGGGTTCGCCGAACCGGTATCCGCAGACCCGCCGCTCGCTGATGAGCGCAGGCAGAATGTCGCGCCCGAAGTCGTGGCTGGAATCGGCCTTCTGATGATCGGCGGTCAGGGTATCCAGCAGCAGTTCCATCGAGAACAGGTAAACCCCCATGGACGCCATGGCGTGCCCGGGCGCCTCGGAGAGGGGTTCGGGTGCGGTCGGCTTCTCATCGAAGCCCGTGATCCGGTTGGTGCTGTCGGTCTGCATGATGCCGAACTCGCCGGCTTCGGACAGCGGCACCGGCATGCACGCCACGGTGGCTTCGGCGTCATGTTCGCGATGGAAGTCCAGCATGGCGGCATAGTCCATGCGGTAAATGTGATCGCCGGACAGGACCAGCGCCCAGCGCGCACCGCTGCGCTCCAGCAGGTAAAGATTCTGGAAAATCGCATCGGCCGTGCCCGCGTACCATTGCTCGCCGGTGCGCATCTGCGCGGGTACGGGAGTGATGTATTCGCCCAGCTCGGGGTTGAAGATCGACCAGCCGTCCCGCAGGTGCTTTTGCAGAGAATGCGACTTGTACTGGGTCAGTACCAGCACCCGACGCAGTCCGGAGTGCAGGCAGTTGGCGAGGGTGAAGTCGATGATGCGGTACTTGCCGCCGAAGGGCACGGCGGGCTTGGCGCGGTCCGTCGTCAACGGGTGCAGTCGCGAGCCGGCGCCGCCTGCCAGGATTAGCGTCAGTGTCTGATCGAGCATTTTGGGAGTCTGGCTTGCCTGCGGAATGAGTTGGCTATTTTAGCGCAGCTGGACGCCAACGGGGTCGCCCCTGTCCGGGCAGGCGGAGGCCTGTCGGGGCCTGCCACCGGACAACGGGACGGGAACCTCTGCACAGACCGCTCGTAAATGCGCTTCCCCGCCCCTTTGCGCCTGGTGATCATCCCCTTGATCGACCTGTGCAGCGGCTCCCTAGGGCGCGCTGCGGGGTCCGGCGAACAGCCAGATGATCAGCCCCAGGGCGGGAAGCAGCAGGATCAGTACCGTCCAGAACACCTTGGCTCCGGTGGAAGCCCGGCTCTGGAACACGTTGACGATGGCCCAGACGTCCAGGACCAGCAGCACCACGCCGAAAAATCCGCTCACTTCGATTCTCACCAGCCGGCCCTCCCCAGTTGCCCCGGTGCTGCCGGGATTTCACAGGCCCTTGGCGACGCCCACGGCAAGCAGAATCCACGCGGCGATGAATGCCGTACCGCCGAAGGGGGTTATCGCCCCCAGCCAGCGCACATCCGTTACAGCGAGAACATAGAGGCTGCCGCAGAACAGTATGATGCCTGCGATCATCAGCCAGCCCGACCATGCCAGATAACGGGAGGCAGGCAGGTGCAGTGCGGTCAGGCCCACGGCGAGCAGCCCCAGGGCATGATAGAAGTGATACTGCTCCGCGATATGAAACACGTCGTACATCTGGGGCGACAGGTGCGGGCGCAGCATATGGGCCCCGAAGGCGCCAAGGATTACCGCCAGGGCGCCGTTCGCCGCCCCGATCGTCAAAAACAGTCTTGCGTTCTGCAATCTACTCCGTCCCCCGTCGCAGGCCGCCCGGCGTCGTCAGTCTTCGAGCCG
>DATFML010000095.1:0-5593 GCA_035266965.1 Gammaproteobacteria bacterium | reverse complement strand
GCGGTGCCGATCAGGGACAGGTTCAGCAGCACCGGGCTGAACGCCGGCACCCCGAAGCGCCCATAGGAATTGAGTATGCCGGCGCCGAACGCCACCAGGGAGATGAACACGATGTACGGGAAGGTGATGCGCAGCATCTGGGCGGTGAGGTCGAACTTGTGCTGGTCGTGCAGAAAGCCCGGCGCGAAGATCACCACCACTATCGGAGCCGCCAGCACGCCCACCACCGCCAGCACCAGCAGCACCCCCAGCAGGGTGCCGGCCACCCGGTCGGCCAGGGCCTGCACCTCCTCGTGCTCACGGCGGGCCTTGTACTCGGACAGCACCGGCACGAAGGCCTGGGAAAAGGCCCCTTCGCCGAACAGCCGGCGCAGGAAGTTGGGGATCTTGAAGGCCACGAAAAAGGCGTCCATGCCCAGCCCGGCGCCGAACACCCGGGCGAAGACCATGTCCCGGGCGAACCCCAGGATGCGGGACACCATCGTCAACCCGCCGACTTTGACGGTGTTCTTCAGCAGCTTGCGGCTCATGGACAGGGACGGGTCAGGCAGATGGCATTGACAAGCAAGGCACGAATGCGCATAGTACGCAGTCTTTCGCAAAGGCGCATCAGTACAGGAGCTCCACGTTGGCCAATTCCGCACAAGCCAGAAAGCGCGCACGTCAGGCTGAGAAGCACCGTCAGCAGAACGCCAGCCAGCGTTCCGAGCTGCGCACTTACGTCAAGAAGGTTCAGAAGGCCCTGGCCGGCGGCGACGCGGCGACCGCCCAGGCGGCCTACAAGGACGCCCTGCCCGTGATTGATGCCATGGCTCGCAAGGGCCTGATCCACAAGAACAAGGCTGCACGCCACAAGAGCCGTCTCAACCAGCATGTGCGCGCCCTGAGCGCCGGCTGAGACAGCACGGTTTTGCAGTACCGAGAAGGCCGGTCCCTGACCGGCCTTTTTCGTGGGCGCCCGCCCGGCGCTCACAGAAGCACCAGATTGTCCCGGTGGATCAGCTCCGGCTCGTCCACGTAACCCAGCAACGCCTCCAGCCGATCGCTGGGCTGGCCGATGATGCGGCGCGCCTCCTCGGCACCGTAGTTCACCAGGCCACGGGCCACCTCCACGCCGTCCGGGCCGTCGCAGGCCACCAGTTCGCCGCGGGCGAAAGCGCCCTCCACCGCGGTCACCCCCACCGGCAGCAGGCTGCGTCCGGACTGACGCAGCACCTGCACCGCGCCGGCATCCAGGGTGAGCCGCCCCCGCACCTGCAGCTGGCCGGCGAGCCACTGCTTGCGGGCGGCCAGGGGTTCGCTGGCGGCGCTCAGGTGGGTGCCGACGGCCTCGCCGTCGGCGATCCGCGCCAGCACCCGGGGTTCACGCCCGGAGACGACCAGGGTGGGCGTGCCCGAGCGGGCCGCCCGCCCGGCTGCCCGCAGCTTGGTGAGCATGCCGCCGCGCCCCAGGGCCCCGCTGCCGCCGGCGGCCAGCAGTTCCAGGGCGGGATCGCCGGCGCGGGCTTCGGGGATGAGGCGCGCCCCGGGATCGCTGCGCGGGTCCCGGTCGAACAACCCGCTCTGGTCGGTGAGGATCACCAGCAGGTCCGCCTCCACCAGGTTGGCCACCAGGGCGGCCAGGGTGTCGTTGTCCCCGAAGCGGATTTCCTCGGTGGCCACGGTGTCGTTCTCGTTGACCACCGGCACGGCACCCAGACGCAGCAGGCTGCGCAGGGTACTGCGGGCGTTGAGATAGCGTTTGCGGTCGGCCAGGTCGTCGTGGGTGAGCAGCACCTGGGCGGTATGCAGGCCGTGGCGCTGGAAGCGCGACTCGTAGGCCCGCACCAGTCCCATCTGGCCCACGGCCGCCGCGGCCTGCAGCTCGAACAGCGCACGGGGACGACGCGCCCAACCCAGCCGGTTCATGCCCTCGGCAACGGCACCGGAAGAGACCAGCACCAGTTCCCGGCCGGTGGCGCGCAATCCCGCCATCTGGTCCACCCAGGCGGAAATGGCTTCGCCGTCCAGCCCCCGCCCGTCGTTGGTCAGCAGGGAGCTGCCGATCTTGATCACCCAGCGCCGGGCGGCGCCCAACTGTTTGCGGTCTTTCATCGGCACTCACAGGCGCCTGCGAGGACAGGCGTTGGCCGCACACTGTAGCGCGACTGCTTACTGATCGTCATGGGGATCGTCATGGGGATCGTCATGGGGATCGTCATCGGCCTGCTCCAGAAACGTCATGATCCGCCGCGCCAGTTGTTCGGTCTGCTCGCCGCTGATGGCCGAGATCGCGAACACCGGACCCTGCCAGCCCAGGGCCTGCACGATGGCATCGCAGCGCGCCTGACGCTCGTCGGGGGCGAGCAGGTCCACCTTGTTGAACACCAGCCAGCGCTCGCGCTCGGCGAGCTCCGGACTGAACTTGGCCAGCTCGGCGACGATCTTGCGCACATCGTCGGCCGGATCCGACCCCGCTTCCAGGGGGGCGATGTCCACCAGATGCAGCAGCAGCCGGGTGCGTGCCAGATGCTTGAGAAAACGCACCCCCAGGCCGGCCCCCTCGGCAGCGCCTTCGATCAGCCCCGGGATATCGGCGATCACGAAGCTGCGATGGGGGGCCACCTTCACCACCCCCAGGTTGGGGTACAGGGTGGTGAACGGGTAATCGGCCACCTTGGGCCGGGCCGCGGACACCGCCCGGATGAAGGTGGACTTGCCGGCATTGGGCAGGCCCAGCAGCCCCACGTCGGCCAGCACCTTGAGCTCCAGATGCAGATTGCGCTGCTCGCCCGGGGTGCCGGGGGTGGACTGGCGGGGCGCCCGGTTGGTGGAGCTCTTGAAATGGGTGTTGCCCAGACCGTGACGCCCGCCCTGGGCCACCAGCAGACGCTGGCCGTGCTCCACCAGGTCGCCCATCAACTCGCCGGTGTCCTGCTCGTAGACGAGCGTGCCAACGGGTACCCGCACCGTGCAGTCCTCGCCCTTCTTGCCGGTGCAGTTGCTGCCGCGGCCGTTCTCCCCCCGCTGGGCCCGGAAGCGGCGCTCGTGGCGGAAGTCCACCAGGGTGTTCAAGCCGGAGTCCGCCTCCAGATGCACGCTGCCGCCGTCGCCGCCGTCGCCCCCGTCGGGCCCGCCGAAGGGAATGTACTTCTCGCGCCGGAAGCTCACGCAACCGCTGCCCCCGTCACCGGCTTCCACCCGAATGCTGGCTTCGTCAACGAATTTCATAGTTCAGAGTATCTATCAATGTGAACGGAAGGGCAGCGAAGCAAGACCTGTATGCCAAAGGGGCCTGAGCATTGCCGAACCGCCAGGGCGCAGTCGGTCGCCGGTCCACCACGCCTCCACACCATAAGCCTTCCATTACCGCCTCCCAACGAAAAAAGCCCCGTGCGACGACGGGGCTTTTCCAGTCCGCTTGGCGGCGCCGTTCAGTCGGCGGCGACCACATCCACGAACTTGCGGTTGCGCGAGCCGCGGGTCACGAAACGCACCTGGCCATCGGCCTTCGCAAACAGCGTGTGGTCCCGGCCCAGCCCGACGTTCACGCCGGCGTGGAAGTGGGTTCCGCGCTGACGGACGATGATGCTGCCGGCCGCCACGTTCTGGCCACCGTAGCGCTTCACACCGAGACGCTTGGATTGGGAATCGCGGCCGTTACGGGTGCTGCCGCCTGCTTTCTTGTGTGCCATGCCTGATACCTCGAACGTCGAGTCGTGATCAACCGTTGATGCCGGTGATTTCCAGTTCCGTGTATGCCTGCCGGTGGCCCTGATGCTTCATGTGGTGCTTGCGGCGGCGGAACTTGATGATCTCCACCTTCTTGCCACGGCCCTGGGCCTTGACCTTGGCCGTCACCTTGCCGCCGTCCAGGTACGGGGTGCCCAGTTTGATGTCGTCGCCGTCGGCGACCATCAGCACCTGCTCCAATTCCACCGAATCGCCTTCGGCCGCATCGAGCTTCTCCACCCGCACGGTGTCACCCGGAGCCACCCGGTATTGCTTGCCGCCGGTCATGATCACCGCATACATCGCTGAATCTCCAAGACTTGTCACAGGTTCGCGAAAAGGCGATCATTTTATAGAGATCGGACAGGAAGGTCAAACAGGGCTGTTATGGCACGCATCCGGCAAGCCGAGTACACTAGACCGCCTTTGAATCCAACCGTCGGACATCCCTCCCGAACCCGTCCAGCCACCGGCCACATATACAAACGATGCGCGAACCCTTGCAACAATCCGGACCGATAATGGACCTGGCGGGAATTCGGGCTCTGGCGGCGGCCGACATGCAGGCCGTGGACCGCCTCATCCAGACGCGACTGCACTCGGAAGTGCAGCTCATCAACCAGCTCGGCCATTATATCGTCAACAGCGGCGGCAAGCGCCTTCGCCCGCTGCTGGTTCTGCTGGCCGCGCGGGCCTGCGCCTACGAGGGCGAGCACCACCTGGAACTGGCCGCCATCGTCGAATTCATCCACACCGCCACCCTGCTCCACGACGACGTGGTGGACGCCTCCGATCTGCGCCGCGGACACGAGACCGCCAACGCCATCTGGGGCAACGAGGCCAGTGTGCTGGTGGGGGACTTTCTGTATTCGCGGGCCTTCGAGATGATGGTGGACGTGGGCAACATGCGGGTGATGGAGATCATGGCCCGCACCACCAACACCATCGCCGAAGGCGAAGTGATGCAGCTGCTGAACTGCCACGACGCGGACACCACCGAACAGCGCTACATGGAAGTGATCCGTTCCAAGACCGCCAAGCTGTTCGAGGCCGCCGCTCAGCTCGGGGCGGTGCTGGGGGGACATGCGCGGGAAACGGAAATCGCGCTGGCCGAATACGGCATGCGCCTGGGTACCGCCTTCCAGCTGGTGGACGACGTGCTGGACTACAGCGCCAGCGCCGAGGAAACCGGCAAGAACATCGGCGACGACCTGGCCGAGGGCAAGCCCACCCTGCCGCTGATCCATACCATGCAGAACGGCACACCCGCCCGGGCCAAGGTCATCCGGGACGCCATCGAGCATGGCGGCCGGGAGAACATCGAAGCGGTCTGCGAAGCCATTGAATCCACCGGGGCCATCACGTACACTGCGCGGGCTGCGCGCGCGGAGGCCGACAAGGCCGTGGAAGGCCTGGGGCGGCTGCCTGCCAGCCCCTTCCGGGACGCCCTCTACGCGCTGGCGGATTTTTCGGTCGACCGGACCTATTGATCCAATCGGGGTGTAGCTCAGCCTGGTAGAGCACTGTCTTCGGGAGGCAGGGGTCGCTGGTTCGAATCCAGTCACCCCGACCAATTTCCCCCTTTCACCGCCTGCTTCCCGCATCTTTTCTGTTTTCCCGGACGCCCGGCCATCGCCGGACGGGGCCGTTGTCAGGCCCTTGTGCGTCGGCCCCGGCGGAAACCCTCCCCTGCTTTCCCGATGCACCGGCAAAACGGGCACGGCCCGTGGGCACCGAAGCCGCCGGCGCGGCCCTGCGAACGCTCTTCGGCAACCGCCGGCCTCGTCGGCCCGGGCCGTCGGCACACCGCGCTACCCGGCCTCGCGGTGCCGCTGCGCGGTGGGCACCCGTTTGCGGTCCGCCGTCCCCACGGGCGACGGGC
>DATFML010000094.1:0-4501 GCA_035266965.1 Gammaproteobacteria bacterium | reverse complement strand
TGGAGGATGGCAGATCCCGGTTGTCGGGCCAGATCCTGCTGCTGACGCGCCGCCCGGACGTGATCGACCTGTTGCGCTCCTGGGGAGCCGGATGGGGCCTGTCAGTGGTGCTCTGCCAGGATGCCGCGGCGTGCCGCCACCGGCTGGCCAGGGCGTCCGCCGGGCAGTACACGGCGGTGCTCGCCGATGATCAGTGTCTGGCCGATCCGGTGAGGTTCGCGTCGGAGTTGCTGGAAGTGCGCCAGCTTCATCAGCCGGGTCTGGTACTGGTCAGCGCAAGCAGCGAGCCCGGCAGTGCGCGCATGTTGGACGCGGGCTACTCGTCGGTGCTGACCCTGCCCCTGGACAAGCGGGTCGTCTTCAACGCCATTCATGCCCTGCAGGACGACATCCCCGAAGACCACAACGTGGTACGCCTGCACGACCACCGGCCGGCCAGGGAAGTGGTGGCACGGCCGCTGAGTATCCTGGTAGCCGAGGACAATCCCGTGAATCAGGAAGTGACCCGCGGCCTGCTCGAGCGGGTCGGTCACCGGATTACCGTCGTCAGCGACGGCGAGGAAGCGCTGGATGCATTGGAGGTCATGGAGTTCGACGTCGCCATCGTGGATATGATGATGCCGGGTATGGGGGGGCTGGACGTGATCAAGCTCTACCGGCACGTGAAGGGCAGCCGGGATACGCCGCCGTTCATCGTGCTGACCGGCAATGCCACCACGGAAGCGGCACGCGAGGTGGAAGAAGCGGGTGCGGCCGCCTACCTCACCAAACCTATCGAGGGTCGTCAGTTGCTGGCCGCCGTGCACTCGGTCACCGAGGGGAGCGCGCACGCTGTGCCGGCCGCAGGCAAGGCAGATGTGCCGGCGCCTGCCGACGATGAGCTGATCAGCAGTCAGGTCTTTACCCAGACCTCGAGTCTGTTCGGCTCGGGTCCGACGCTGAGCGGGTTTCTGGGTCGGTTTTTCGATGATGCGCAACGGTTGATCGAAGCCACGCGGGCCGCCCTGAAAGAAGGTGATATCGGCGAGGCGAGAAACCTGGTTCATGCCTTGAAGGGCTCGGCCAGTTGCCTGGGCGCGGTGCGTCTGGCCAGGGCGGCAGACCGGATGCAGCATTGCGATCCCGACCATCTCGGCAGAGTCGGCATGAGCATGGCGGATGAGCTGGACAAGGTGTATCGGGACACCCGCGCCGCCCTGGAGAAATATCAGCAGCGCCGCGAAGCTCAGTAGCGGCCGCCGGTACCAACTAAGCGCAGGTCCGGCGTCAGCTCCCTCCCGGGAAGCTCCGCACAGGCCGCTGAAGGGGCGCTCACCGCGTTGCAAAGACGCTTGGAATGCTCATCTACGGCCTGTGCACGCCGCTTCCGCCCTCTTTGCGCCCTGTGACCAGTTCCTTGGTCAATCTGTCCAGAGTCTGCCCAGACGGTCACCCGGCGGGGCGTCGGTGCCAGATGTCCGCGCCGGCCGGGTTGGGGCCGGCGGGCTTCAGGCCAATTCCTGGTGGTCGGTCTGTCCCGGGGCCGCCGGCCCGCCGCGGGCCATCTTTCGGTCCTGGGCCCGTACCAGCCGCAGCATGGTACGAAGCTCGCCTTCGCTCAGCTGCAGGGCGGCATCGACCCAGCGCTGGGTCACGTCATACAGTTCGTCGTAGGACACGCGCTGGTAGGTGGAACGCATGTGCCGGAACAGCCCCAGGGCATTGCCTCGACGGCCGGCGGCGCGAATGTATTCGCGCAGTTTCTCGTCGGCTCCGTCCTTGTCGGCCAGCAGGTCGATAACGCCCAATTCATGAAGGTATTCGGCCGGGTACAGGTCGCCGCTGAATATCAGGCGCTCGGCCAGCGCCGGGCCCACTCGGCGGGCCAGAAACGGGTAGGCCCCCATGCCCGGGAAAAGGTTGAACAGGACTTCGGGGAATCCCATGAAGGTGCCGCGTTCGGCGATGATCACATTGCACGAAAGGGCGGCCTCGAATCCCCCTCCCTGGGCGTTGCCCTGTAACAGGGCAATGCTGGTGACCGGAAGGTCCAGGTTTGTGCAGAAGCCGTAGGCGTCGTCGATGCACGCCACCGCGTAGTCGCTCAGGGCCTGCCGGTCGCCGCTCTGATTGAGCTCGACGAACAGGTTGAGGTCCCCGCCCAGACTGAAGGTGTCCCGCAGTCCCGAGGCCAGCACGATGTACTGGAAGGGGGCCTGACGCCCGGCATCGAGCGCGCTCCGGATGCGCTGCGCCGTATGGAGCTGAAAGCGGCGGATGTCGCGCAACAGAGGCATGGTGAAGCACGGCCGGGGCCGGGGCTTCATGTAGAGGATGGCTGCGCCGATATCGGTCAGGTATTCCGCAACGGCTTGGGAGTACTGCGGTGGGACGTTGAGTGCTTCGGGAACCCGGATCGAGCGAGCCATACTGCTGCTCCTATGTTGTTTTTCGTTGTCGATGTTCGAGGATTCCGGTGATGGCTGCCGCAAGGGCGTCCGGTGCCATCGGTTTGGTCATGCAGGTGACGATGCCGGCAAACCGGCAGGTGTCCGGATGCACCAGATACGGCGTCGCCAGCACAAGCGGTGTCACCCTTCGCTCTCCGGCCATGGCGGAGCACATCTTCAGGCACTGGGCGACCTCCAGACCGGACTGATCCACCAGTTCATCATCAAGCACGCCGGCTTGCCAACGGCAGCGCGGATCATCCAGCAGCGCCAGCGCCTGGTACGCCGATGAAACCTGCCACACCCGGTGGCCCCGGGCGATCAGGTCCGAGGCAAGTGACCGACGTTCGCCGTCATCGGACCATGCCAGAAGTATGCCGTTGTCCCCCCTGCGACGAGGTCGGAATGCAATAACGTCGGCGTCCATTGGTCTGCGTGCCCCCATCCGTGGTCGGTTTCATTGTTGCATTCGCCCGGCGGGACCGTGATCAAGCCAGGCGAATGTGACGTTCGTGTCCGGCACCGCCAAAGTGCGCGGGTGGAGCTGATGTCCACACAGCGGATCGCGGCGGCGAAGCGATCCGGATCAGCGGCAACGCGCCAGGCCCTTACCACCCGCTGACTAGAATAACCCGCTGCTCGCATTTTACAAGAGTACAGGCCGGCTCCTGTCAGATCCTGTAGAGGACTCTTTGAGTTCTGCATTGGGGCGTCTCAATCGCAACGGGGATGATCCCAACATGCGTGAAAGGTCTTGCGTGCCACGGACGGCGTCTGGTAACCCAAGCTGTGCATTCACGTGTCTGTAAAGTTGCTGTGATAGGCGCGGGGCCGCCCAAGGGGGCGGTGCGGATGTTGAGCCAGATCAATGCGGTTCCCCGCCGGGGTCCTTATCTTGTTTGGAACGATTCCTGCCAAGGAGAAGGGCGCCCCCGCCATGAAGGCCACCGCCAACGCCGCACGTACTGCATTCCCTGACCGCACGCAGTACGAATCCACCGAAGATATTCCGCCCCGCCTGCATGCGCAGCGCGCCGGACTGTCCACCAGCGAAGCCCGGCAGTGCCCGAGCCAGTACGGAGCCAATGCGCTGGCCGAAGTAAAGGTGAGCCCGCTGGGCAGACTGTTGCGTTACTTCCGGGGCTTCACTCCCGTACCCGTTGAAGTGCCCGCGGGCGAGGCGCGCCGGGGTGAACCGTGAACGTCGCGCTCTGCGCGGGTGGCCGCGTTCGCCCGGCCGCCGGGCGCCGGGCTCGTGAATCGGTCGCGGATCCGTTCCCTGCGGCTGTCGGTGGGCATCGGCCTGGTGGCCGGCTTCGGCGGTGGCCTGGTGAGTCTGGGCGGGGGGACGTTGATCATCCCGCTGTTGATGGGTTTCGCGGAACTGGATCCGCTGCAGGCCCGCGGCACTGCTCTGGCGGTGGCGGTTATCACGGCTACGGTGGGCAGCGCGGTCTACGCTCATGGTGGGGCCGTGGACTGGAATGTGGCGCTGTGGGTGGCGGTGCCGTCCATGATCATCGCACCGATCGCCGCCTACGCCTCGGAACGGTTGCCGCGGGACGAACTGCGTGCGGTGTTCGGCCTGGTGGTTGCCGCGGGCGGAGTGCTGTTGATCCTCAGGGACTTGTGGGGCGTCCATGGTTTCGTGCACGGCTGGGAGCACAGCTACCTGTTGCTGGTGGGGGTGCTGGAAGGGCTGGTGGCCGGCGTGGTGGGCGTCAGCGGCGGACCGGTGCTGGCGCCGCTGTTCGTGTTCGGGCTGGGCATGCCTCAGCAGCTGGCGCAGGGCTGTTCTCTGGCAGCCCGTATTCCCGCCACGCTGACCAGCGTATGGGAGAACTGGCGACTGGGGAACATCGTCACGCCGTTGCTGCTGGGTCTGGTACCGGGGGCGATTGTGGGTGCCGTGTTGGGCGGGCGGCTGGCTCTGGTGATGCCGGCCCACGCGCTGCGCACCGTGTTCGGCGGCTTCCTGATCGTCCTGGGACTGCACTACCTGAGGAGCATCGCCCGGTTACTGCCCGGACGGCGGCGGTGAAGGCGTAGTCCGGCAGGAATGACCTGACGGG
>DATFML010000093.1:0-2707 GCA_035266965.1 Gammaproteobacteria bacterium | reverse complement strand
CCGAAGGGCCGGGCCCCATTTTCCGTCCTGCGGCGTTGTCGCTCGCTCATGTAGCCGGGCTACACCGCACTCGCTCCGCCTTGCAGGACGAAAAATGGGGCGCCGGCAGCGGCGACCCCTATAGTGTTAACAGGCCCTAGGGACAATGGCACGGTGAGCCGCTCTCCGATACGCCGGACCTGCGCAAGTGCATCCGGCATGCACAGCTCAAACCGCCCCGAACCTAAGCTGAACCGAACCCCGCGAAGCCCCACAGCCCCGCATCTGCCGGACCACGCCTTGCTCATGGAAACTCCGGACGCCCGAAAAAGTGGCCCTGCCCCCAGTCGACGCCCATGTCCTGCAGAATAATCGCCGTGTGTTTGTCCTCCACCCCTTCGGCAATGGTGATCACCCCCAGGCGCCGGGCGGTGGCCTGTATGCCTTCCACGATGGTGCGCACCTTGGCCTCGCTGCGCAGCCGCCCTATGAGGTGGCGTTCCAGCTTCAGATAGGCGACCGGCAGATCCGCGAAGTAGCGAAAGGAAGAATAGCCGCTACCGAAATCGTCGATCGCCAGTTGCATGCCGAAGTCCAGCAACGGCTGCAGAGCGGCCAGCGCCTCCATGGCATCGCCCAGAAACTGCCGCTCGGTGATCTCCAGCACCAGCGGCTTGCGTTCCCCCAGGTCATCCACACAGACGCCGCAGTCCTGCTCGGCCATCTGTATGATCTGATCCACCAGCTCCGGGTGGCGCAGCAGTTCGGTGGAAATGTTGACGAAATGCTGACGCGCCCCCCCCTCCCGCAGCTGCGCCATGCAGCGCTTGACGCTCTGGGTGACGATCTCGAAGTCCACCCGGTGGATCAGCTGCATCTGACCGGCCGCCTCGATGAACCGCCCCGCGTAGGTCACCTGGCCGTCGGCACTGACGATCCGCGCCAGCGCCTCTTCGGCGACGACCTGCACCGTGGACAACGCCACGATGGGCTGATAGGCGGGCCGCAGGCGCCCTTCCTGCAGGGCCGAACGCAACTGCGTCGCCACCGGCAGCACCGCACCCGAGGTGGCCCCGCCGCCGCCCAGCACCCGGTTGCGGCCGCTGCGTTTGGCTTCGTAGAGATTGGCGTCGGCGGAGCTGATCAGACGGCTCAGGGCCTGACCATCCCGGGGATAGGTTGCAACGCCCGCGGTGAGGGTGACCTCGACAGTCCAGCCGTCCGCATTCTGCGGCTTGGAACCCACGGCTCCGCGCAGACGTTCGGCGGTGGTGAGGGCCTCGGCCTGGTCGGTCTCCGGCAGCAGCGCCAGGAACTCCTCCCCGCCCCAGCGCCCGAGCCAGTCCCCGTCCCGCAGTGCCGACTGGGCCGCCCGCGCGACCCCTATCAGGACCTGGTCGCCGATGACATGGCCGTAGCTGTCGTTGATGAGTTTGAAATGGTCCAGATCGAACAGCACCAGGCTGTACGGGCGTCCGTTGCGCGCTGCACGGGCATGCTCGCGCTCCAGGGCCTCCACCATGGCGCGCCGGTTCGGCAGGCCGGTGAGATGGTCGAAAGTCGCAATTTCCTGCAAGCGGTGGCGCAGCCCGGCCTGCTCCAGGGCGACCTGGCCCAGATGGGCGAAGGCCCGGAACGGTTCGGCGCCGAGCCTGAGGAAGTACTCGGGATCGTCCGCGTACACGTTCACCACCCCGGCGGGCGCGGCGTCGGTGGTACCGAACGGCAGGCTGATGCTCGATTCCAGGTCGTAACCCAGGGCGGCGTCGCGGTACGGGACGCAGGTGGGATCGGTGCGAATGCGCGCCAGCACCGGCCGGCCCAGGGTCAACGACCGCCGGGTGGGAGCGCGTTCTTCCACCGGGCTGTTGCCCAGAGTGAAGTCCGCCGCAAAACCCCGCGCCCTGCCCGCCGCATAGGCCGGGCGGATGAATTCGGCGCACGGATCGCCAAGATACATCCAGGCAAGCAGAATATGGGGCGAAGCGGCCACCAGCGCATCGCAGGTCCGGCGCAGGATGGTCTCCGCATCCTGACCCTGGGCGAGATCGGCTGTGGCGGCCAGCAGTGCCTTGCTCAGCGCGTCACGCTCATGCAGCAGGCGAGCCGCCGTTCTGAGTGACGCAGTGGAAAGCTGAGACACATCCTGGCCTATTGAGCCAAATACGGCAGTGGGACGGCTAGACAGCCATTAAAATCATTTATAGCACATACCCGGTGACAACGGCACATGGCGCCTCACTCGGAAAGGCCCACACCGGCGAGCGGTCGAGTCCGCGGCGCACCGCACAACCCGGCATAGAAACACAGGTCCTCGACCACGGCGGCCGCCACCAGGCCCGTCTCGCTGAACGCCAGGGCGACACCGTCCGCATCCTCCCGCACCACCTGCCCGGCGAGGTGGCGCGAAAACCGCAGGTTGGCGCGGCGAACGTGAAAGCGCACGGTCACGGCCGATCCCGTCCTGAGCGTCAAGGGGCCGTCAACAAGCGTCACGTAGGCAGCCCGACGGCTGATGTTGAGGATTCGCCCGTGGCGGGGGCCGCAATCCGGGCCGCTCAGCGTCACCTCGATCGACACACGAGCGCGCCGGTCACGGCGCTTGTCAGCGTACGATAACCCCACCGTCGGGATCTCCAGGGGAAGGACGCGGCCCCACCGGCGGGGACGGTCGCGCTTGGTTCTTCAACCGCTGGCGGCCCGCGGAAGGAAAACTTGAGGCCGAACG
>DATFML010000092.1:0-2052 GCA_035266965.1 Gammaproteobacteria bacterium | reverse complement strand
CCACGTGATTTTCGAACGCCTTGGTTATCGGGAACCGGTCGTCACATTCGAGACCCGCAGCGGAGACTTGCGGGTGGAACGGAGAGAGGGATTGCTGGTGATGGATTTTCCGGCACGCCCGGCGGCCGAATGCGAGTGGCCCGAAGCGCTGGTGCAGGGGCTCGGGGTGCGCCCGGCCGAAGTTCTGGCTGCGGACGACTACCTTGCCGTCTTCGACAGTGAAGCGGCCGTGCGCGGGATCGTGCCGGACCAGACATCGCTGTCCCAGCTGGATCTGCGGGGCGTCATTGTCACGGCGCCCGGAGACGAGTTCGACTTTGTCAGTCGGTTCTTTGCACCCAAGTTCGGCGTTCCGGAAGACCCGGTCACCGGTTCCGCCCATTGCACGCTCACTCCGTACTGGGCGGAAAGACTGGGCAGGAAGGTGCTGACCGCCAGACAGGTTTCCCGCCGCGGCGGAGAACTCACGTGTGAGTGGGCCGGCGACCGGGTGTCCCTTTCGGGCAGGGCCGTCACCGTCATGGAGGCATCCATGGAGCTGCCGGCGTGACGGTCTCCAAGGTAAAGAAAAGGCTGGAGGAAGGCATGGGAAGCGCAGGATCGTGAACGCACGAAGAACAATCTTCGTGGCCGGCGCCGGCGGTGCCATCGGGCTCCGGCTGTGTCCTCTGCTGGTGGAAGCGGGCTGGACAGTCATCGGAACCACCCGGTCCCACGAGAAGGCGACTGCCCTGAAGGCGATGGGTGTCGAGCCGGTTATCGTGGATGTGTTCGATGCCGACATGTTGAAGAAGGCGGTGCGCAGGGCCCGTCCGGACGTGGTCATGCACCAGCTGACCGATTTGCCGCCTGCCCTGGATCCGGCCCGCATGGAGCAGGCACGGGTCCGCAACGCACGGATTCGGGAGGAGGGCACCGCAAACCTGGTGGCGGCGGCCGTTGCCGCGGGTGCCGGCAGGCTGGTGGCCCAGAGCATCGCCTTCGCCTATGCGCCCGGAACGACGCCCTATCGCGAGGACGCGCCGCTGGCGCTGGACGACCCGGGGTTGGGACTCACCGCCCGGGCCGTGGCCAGCCTGGAAGAACAGGTGCTGAACGCGCCCATGGACGGTGTGGTGTTGCGATACGGCAGGCTGTACGGACCGGGGACGGGCTTCGATTCCCCCAATGGGGACGGTCCGCTGCATGTGGATGCGGCGGCCTACGCGGCCCTGCTGGCTGCCACGGGCGAAGAGAGCGGCGTCTACAACGTGGCGGAAGACGACGGTATGGTATCCAGCGAGAAGGTGTTGACGAGCCTTGGCTGGCGAGCGGATTTCCGATTGACGGGCCTGCCAGGGGATTCCATTGTCGGAGGCCGGCATGTCACTTGAAGAGGACCCTGTTGCCGTCAACGCCGCCGACGCGCCGGCCCGGACCAAAGCATCCAGCTATCCGGAGCCGTTTGCGTCGCGCATGGCGGGCCGCGACAAACGCCCCCTGGGCGACCTGTTCGGCCTGACCAACTTCGGCGTCAACCTCACCCGGCTGGCGCCCAACGCCGTCTCGGCCCTGCGCCACGCCCATTCCCGGCAGGACGAGTTCGTCTATATCCTGCAGGGGCATCCGACCCTGCAGACGGACACGGGGCCGGTGCGCCTGGCGCCGGGCATGTGCGCCGGCTTCAAGGCGGGTACGGGCAAGGCCCACAACCTGGTCAACGAGACCGCCGAAGACGTGGTGTACCTGGAGATCGGGGACCGGACGCCGGGGGACGAGGCAACCTATCCCGACGACGATATCCAGGCTTCCCTGGTGAACGGTGCGTGGCGGTTTGCCCGCAAAGACGGCACGCCATACTAGGGCCTGTTAACACTACAGGGATCATCGCTGTTGTGGCTGAGAGTCCGCCAATCAAGGCGCGAGGAGCGTGGTTTGGTCATTCCAAATGAGTGACGAGCAACGCCGAGTGGTGGATTCTCAGCCCCAACCCGAAGGGCCGGGCCCCATTTTCCGTCCTGCGGCGTTGTCGCTCGCTCATGTAGCCGGGCTACACCGCACTCGCTCCGCCTT
>DATFML010000091.1:0-2538 GCA_035266965.1 Gammaproteobacteria bacterium | reverse complement strand
CGAAACCCGGGTCGTCGTCGGGGCCCGGAGCGGCAGCTACCGGCCCCCGTCACGGCGTTTGACGGCGTGCGTCCATCTTGCCAGCCGTCCTGACCGGCTGACACTGGACGGTGAAACACTGAAAGACTGGCATTGGGACCCGGAGCAGCAGGCGGCGGTGGCGAGCTGGAGCGACGCCGGCGGGCACACACTGATGCTTATCCACGGCCCCTGACGGAAGTCGGGCGGCGGCCGCGCATTACCCCGACGACAGCGGGGCCGTGCGATCGAGCGCCGCCCCGTCGCCGTCGAACAGGTGGCAGTCGGCAGCACGCACGCCGATGCGGACCCGATCACCCGTCCCGGTCGCGGTATCGCCGGCGGCCTTGACGGTGATTTCCTGCCGGTCTTCCAACCGCACGTAGAGATAGGTCTCACCCCCCAGGCGTTCGCTCACCAGCACTTCACCGGCGAGTTGCACGTCCCCTGCGCCGGCTTCGCTCAGGTGCTCGGGCCGCACCCCCAGCGTGACGGCCGCGCCCGAGTGCAGCCGGTCCGCCGCCAGCGGCAAAGTCAGGCCCTGACCGCCCGCCAGCCGGACCCTGGCGCCGTGGCGGTCGATGGCCGTCAGCGTCGCCGCCAGCAGGTTCATCCTGGGCGAGCCGATGAAACCGGCCACGAACAGGTTGCGCGGACGGTGATAGAGCTCCAGGGGAGAGCCGACCTGTTCGACGACGCCGCCGTTGAGAACCACGATCCGGTGGCCCAGGGTCGTGGCCTCCACCTGGTCGTGGGTCACGTACACCATGGTGCCCTGCAGATCCTTCTGGAGCTTGCCGAGCTCGATGCGCATCTGCACCCGCAGCGCCGCATCCCGGGAAGTGCGACAGCTTACGCCGCCGAGTCTTCGTCCTTTTCGGGTTCACCGATCTATTCTTGTGTGACATCAAATATTGACCACAGTGCATTGCTTACTAGAGCTAGTCATTGCCGTCAGGGAGCAACGTTAGTGCCACCGATTCATTATGCTGCGAATCGACAACCCTGACGTAAGTCGCTAGGCTAGACTTGAACGTTGAGTGAAATAGGCGTCCGCCGCCTATGTGATATCACGCTTTCCCATTCAATTTCAGATACTGCAAGGAGGCGGGTATGTTGACTGCGGGTGTTGATATTGGCGGCACTAACATTGAAGTGGGCCTCGTTGATGACAAACATCGGGTCGTTGATCGTGCCAAGACAGCAACTCCAGAGACTGGCCCGGAGGACACGGTCAATACCATCGTGAAGCTGATTGATTCGTTAAAGGATCAGCCGCACGCAGTCGGCATCGGGATCCCGGGGGCAATTGACAACGACACTATAGTCAAGGTGCCGAATCTCGAACAATGGGACGGTGATTACGATTTCATTGCGAGGTTGCGCGAGTCGCTTGGTATTCCGGTCGCTGCCGGAAACGACACCAACGTCGGACTGCTCGGGGAGTGGTTGGCGGGCGCCGTCAAGGGGCATGACCATGTCCTCGGCGTGTGGATGGGAACCGGAATCGGCGGTGGACTGATTCTGGAAGGACGACCCTATACGGGAAGCCTCGGATCAGCCGGGGAGATTGGTCATGTTGTTGTGCGTGCCAACGGCGGGCGATGCAGTTGTGGTCGACGGGGCTGCGTCGAAGCCTACGCCGGCCGAGGTATGATGAACCAGGCTGTGCGCGCCCTCCGCGAGTCAGGTCGGAAGACCCGCCTGTTCGATATTCAGGAGGAAGAGGGAAAACGTAAGCCGACGTCCAAGATATGGGCGAAGGCCCTGGCGGAGGGTGACGAAGTGGCGACCGAGGTCTTCGACGAAGGCATCACGGTACTCGGGATGGGCATCGGCTCCGTTTTGAATGTGCTTGACGTCGAGCGCGTAGTCATCGGCGGTGGCATGGCCGAAAAGCTCGGCAAGGCGCTTGCGCACAGAGTGCAACAGGCGACATTGCCCTGGGTTATGGCCAAAAATCCGAAACTGGACTTCGTGGTGGCCGAGCTTGGCGACGACTCGGGTGTCGTCGGTGCCGCCGAACTCGGGCGGGCTGTGTTATTGGACGCGTGAAACGACGTTGTCATCAACACGGCTACCGCTACCGGCACCTGACGACGATAGGTCGACCCGCGGCAACGCGAACAGGCAAACTCCGGCCAATTGCGGTCTCCGGTCGATGGAGAACTGAACGGCGCCTGCAAGGGGGGGGCAGATTTATTTTTCTATCAGGACCACCTATCCGGTCAAAAATCACAAAAACAGATCTGTCCCCTTTCTACAGTCCCCTTTCTATGCGGCAGCGTGCCGGACCGGAATCTCAGTCCCGAAATCCCCCGCAAAAGAGCCACCGGCTTGTCCCGTGATGGTGCTCATGACCGCCCCCGTCCGCCCCTGTGGGGCCCGGCACCATATCCGCGGCCCCCACCGCCGGCACGTTGCCCGCAACGCTGAAACGCGGGCAGGTGCCGCTGCTGCGAGGCCTCCTGGAGATTGCGCAGCACCGTGATGATATCCGGGCGCCGGGTCGCCCCGAGC
>DATFML010000090.1:0-3587 GCA_035266965.1 Gammaproteobacteria bacterium | reverse complement strand
CTGGTGGGCGCTTCGTCTGGCCTCGCCCTTCTCGGTGCTGTTTCGCGGACTGTGCGAAATGCGCTACCTGTGGAACCGGGAGGTGAACCTCGAAGACCGACTGTTGCAGCGCACGCTGGACAAACCGGTTCCCCATACGCCCTTGGCCCAGGCATTGACCGAGATCTGTCTCGCGAACGATTGAGCGCCGAAACTATCCGGCCGCCAGTCGCTCCACACGGGCTCCGGCGCCTGCAGCCACCATGACGCACCGGCCGCCGGCCGGGTCAACGCGGTCTCTCCTGCGTCGACGACTTTGGCCGCGCTGCAGGACGACAGGGGGAGAACACAACCATGACAGTCGATCCGGTCCTGCTCTCGTGCAATGGTTCGGGATTCAATGCACCCTGTCCGGCATTTGTTTCCTTTCTCTATTCACGGTTGGCTCGCCTTGTCATACGTTCAGTCTCAACTAATTTTGTATATAAGCGTTCACGAATAGACGCCGGTATCCCCAGCGAAACCGGTGTCATGGCGCGAACGGCCACGGAATATTGTTGTGATAAGACGCAAGGAGCCTGTTATGAAAATGGATTTGATCCCTACCACCATCGCGTCCGCGATACTGACAGTCGCTCTGTCCGGGGCCGCCGCGGCGGCGTCGATGAGCGGCAGCTTTTACGGTCAACCTCAGAGCTTTTCAAACAACATGACGCCGGCCACTCAGCAGCCCGGGAACTTTGCCAACAAGACGGCGCCGGGCAAACGGCAGTCGAAGAGCTTTGCCAACCACACGATCCCGGCCAGGCAGCAACCCGGAAATTTTGCCAGCAAGACGGCTGCGGGCAAGTGGCAGCCGAGGGCGTTCACCAACAACACCACCCCTGCCAGTCGGCAGCCCGGAGACTTCGCCAACAGGACGGGTCCCGGCCGCAAGCAACCGAACAACATGGCCAGCAAGACTGTCCGGACCGGCCAGCAATCCGGGAACTCCGCCACAAGCGTTCAGGGATAAGCACTACCGAGAGTGAAACGGCTACTCCGTCGGCCGGTGGTTAACGGGAAGGGTCGAGAACACTCAACCCGAATCGGTCTCCGGCGGCGTATGCCGCGGCATAACCGGCCGGAATGGCGGTTCCTCATGGGGTACCCCCCGGAATCCCGTGAGGGAGACCGCCAACGGTCAAGTGAGCGTCGCTACCGGCGCGAATCACCTGCATGCCGACCCCGGTGCCTTTCAACCGCTCTGCGCAGCCTCGAAGGTGTTGGGGTCCAGCAGGTCGTGCACGGCCGCAATGAATGAGTCCCGGCAGCCCCGGAGCGCACCGCCGTTTCGGGGCTCGCCGATTGGACGCCGGTACGCCGCCTCCGGGCAGGCTCCGCCCGCACCAGCGGCAGTCAGCCGCTCCGCTCGCAGGCCGGACCTCAGAACACACTGCGCACCACACCGCCATCGACCCGCAGCGCGGCCCCGGTGGTTGCGCTCGCCAACGGGCTGACCACATAGGCCACCAGCGGCGCGATTTCGTCGGGCGCGGCAAACCGCCTGATCAACGAGCTCGGACGCATGGTACGGAAGAATTCCTGCTCGAATTCGTCGAACGATTTGCCTTCCTGGCGAGCGAGCTCTTCCACAAAGTCTCCGACACCGCGGGACTTGGTGGGTCCCGGCAACACACTGTTGACGGTGATACCCGTGCCGGCCACCGATTCGGCGAGCCCCCGCGCCACCGCGAGCTGCGCCGTCTTGGTCATGCCGTAGTGAATCATCTCGGCCGGGATCTGGACGGCGCTCTCGCTGGAGATGAACACGATACGCCCCCAGTTGCGTGCCTTCATGCCGGCCAGATACAGGCGGCTCAGGCGCACGCCACTCAGCACGTTCACTTCGAAGAACCGGCGCCAGTCCTCGTCCGGGATGGCTTCGAACGCCACCGGTTCGAAGATACCGAGGTTGTTGACGAGAATATCCACGTCCGGATGTTTCGCCGCGAGCGCCTCGGCAGCCTGCGCCGTGGAAAGATCACCGGCGAAGCCGAACAGCTGTCCGCTCGCCTTCGGTGCCAGGCGCTGCAGCGCTGCATCCACGGAGCCCTGGGAGCGGCCGTTGACGATGACCCGCGCGCCTTCGCAGGCCAGCCGTTCGGCGATCGCGTATCCAATACCGGCCGTGCTGCCGGTCACCAACGCGAGTTTGTCGTGCAGTTGCAGGTCCATGACATGTTCTCCCCGTCGGGTTGGAGCTTCCCTGGAAGTCAGCGCAGCGGCTCCCGGCTGCGGTCCTGCATGAGAAACAGCGCAAACGCCGACACCAGGGCGGCACCCGCGAGATAGGCGCCGGGTGCGGTGTCGTAGCCCGTTGCCGAGATCAGCCAGGTGGCGATCATGGGGGCGGTGCCACCGGCCACCCCCAGACCGAGATTATAGGCAAGGGAATAGCTGGTCAGTCGGTCCACCACCGGAAACAGCTCCACCAGCAGCGCCGGCGCGGCGCCCAGGGGAATGGCGATCAGCAGGGCAAGCAGTACCTGTGAGATGCCGAGGTCGAGCAGGTCCCTGCCCGCCAGCGCCACCAGCCCCCAGCCGCCGGCCGCCATGGCCAGAAAGGCCAGCAGCAGCAGGGTGCGGCGGCGCAGCAGATGGTCGGAAATCCAGCCGCTCAGGGGGATCATGGGCATGGCCAGGGCGATGCCCAGAGCATTGACCTGCAGGGCGACGTCGTTGCCCACGACACCCACCTGGCTGGCGTAGGTGGGCAGGTAGACCAACGGAATGTAGAACACGATACCGTAGCCGGAGGCGAACACCACCGCCAACACCGTTTCACGGAGGTTGCGTGTCAGCGCCTCGTGCAGGGGTGAATCGTCGTCGTGCTGGCTCTCGTGATGATCCATATGCGCCGTGGTGCCCAGCTTGCGCACATACAGGTAAGCCACCGCTCCGAACGGGCCGCCCAGCACGAATAGGCCGCGGTGCGCGACGGATCGGCATCCGTCGCCGCCTGCTGTTCCGCCATTCAACCCCCTGTCTTCGTATCCGGTTCGTTATGGTTGGATTGCGCAGCCGTGGCTCGACACCGGCAGCGCCGCGAACGCAGCCGTCGGCGAGTGGTCTGGCCACTTCACATCGCGCAACAAGCGCCATTGTACGCGTTTGCCCCTGCCCTTCGCCGAGCCCCGCCTGTCGCGGACGGCGCGCCCCGGCGCGTTCACGCCAATTTGACATTCCGCGTTTCTGGTCCACGCTTAGATGACACCGCACACCGACGCGCACTGGCCCAGAACGGCGCACGGACCTGCCGCGCTCCACCATGGAGGGGCCAATGATCACTGACTATCCCCCCTCGACGTCCGCGCCGCTGCCGCGCCGCGACCTGTTGGCGGTGACAGGCAGTTTGGCGGCGCTCACTGTGATCTCCTGGGCTTACCTTCTCTCTCTGGCCGGCGCCATGCCCCCGATGGGCGCCATGGCCGCGCCGATGGTATGGAGTCCGGCGGGTGCGGCCGCCGGCTTCGTGATGTGGACGGTGATGATGGCGGGCATGATGTTGCCCAGCGCCTCCCCCATGATGCTGCTGTTCACGCGCCTGCAGGGCGGGCGCGACGGGA
>DATFML010000089.1:0-8407 GCA_035266965.1 Gammaproteobacteria bacterium | reverse complement strand
CCGGATGTTGACGAACATGCCGGGCAGCAGGCGATGATTCGGATTGGGCACGATGCCCCGCAGGGACACGGTGCCGGTGTCGGGGTCCACGGCGAGATCGGAAAAGTCCAGCTTGCCGGCATGGGGGTAGGGGCGGCCGTCGGGCAGGATCACCTGCAGGCCGGTGCGGGCCCCGGAGTGAACCGCCGCCTTGCCTTGCGCTGCCGCCTGTTGGAGTTGCTCGAGCTGCGCCGTGGACTGGCTGAAATTCACATAGATGGGATCGATCTGTTCGACGGTGGTCAGTTCGGTGGGGCTGTCCTGGCCCACCAGCGCGCCCTCGGTGACCAGAGCCCGTCCGGCGCGGCCGGCGATGGGGGCGGTGACGGTGGCATAGCTGAGATTCAGCTTGGCCGTTTCCAGATTGGCCCTGGCCTGTTGGACCGCCGCGGCGGTGGTGCGCTGGTTGGCCTGAGCGGTATCCAGGTCCTGGCGCGACAGCAGCCCCTTGGCGAACAGCGCCCGATAGCGCCTGGCGGTGATGGCCGCATTGGTGGCATTGGCCTGTGCCTGCGCCAACGCGGCCTGCTGGGCGTTCAGGGCGGCCTTCAGGGGTGCCGGATCGATCCGGAACAGGACCTGTCCCTGTTTGACGTCGGTGCCCTCCGTGTACACCCGCTTCAGGATCACCCCGGCCACCCGTGCCCGCACCTGGGCGACGCGGGTCGGCGCCAGACGGCCCACCAGGTCGCGGGTCAGGGGTACCGAGCGGGGATGGACCGTCACCACCGCCACTTCCGGCGTGGGCGGTGGAGTCTGCTGGGCGTGCTGAGGGGATTTTCCGCAGGCAACCAGCCACAAAGCGGTGCACCCGAGGGCGAACCAGCGAGGGCAGAGGGGTTTCATCCAGGTTACCTCGAAACTCAACGTCCTGGGGCGAGCGCCGCGCTCATGCCGGCGTGCAGGGGACGGCGCTCACGGGAGTGCCGGCACGCGGTCTGCTGATCGGGCAACGAAGTCAGTTTACCGGCAATTCGGGCCGGCGCCCAGAGGTTCCAATCACCAGTCGTTGAGGCTGATGCCCAGCCCGACGGCGGTGGTCCGGTGGTCGTACTCGATCAGGCTCTGGCCGTAACCGGAGAACACCTGCATATAGCCATGCAGGGTCTTGCCCAGGGGAAAGCTCCAGCTGAGCTCCCAGGCGCCCCGGGTGAAGCCGCTGGTGAGATTGTTGCGGGACAGAATGGAGAAGGTCTGCCGACCCAGGTGGTAGCTCACCACCCAGCGTCCGTAGCCAAGGTAGTGAGCGATGTCCGGGTTGTGCTCGCGCAGCGTGAAGTCCGGAACCGGATACCAGGGCTGTATGCGGAACACCCAGGGTCCATGACTGGCCGTGGCGGCGAGGTAGAGCCGGTTCCAGGAGCGCTCCAGCGTGCCGCCCCGGCCGTTGGACTGGTGCACGGCCCCCAAGTCCACCGAGTCCAGCGTCCAGCCCCAGGGTAGGGGCTCCCCCCAGGCGTAATTCAGGAACATGGAAGGCTCGTAGTCCGACTCGCGGAAATAGGCCGAACTCACATAGGCCTGCCAGAACGACTTCTGGGTGTAGGCCCCGTAGAGGGTCAGCGGCTGCCCGCCGATGTCGGCCCATACCGGCACCTTGAAGCTGATCTGGAATTTGAGCTCCACATGGGATACGCGCTGGTTGTCGGGCGTCTGGCCTGCGTAGACGGCTTCGTCCGGCGCCGTCACGTAGGACAGGGGGAGAATATAGTTGGGCTCGTACAGGGAGATATGAAACGGCCCGGGCGGTGTCGCGCTGACCGAGGGCGATGAGCTCTCCTCGACCGCAGGCTGATGTGGCGTGGTAACGGGGACACTGTGAGCGAGCAGAGGCATGAGAACCCTTCCCTGTAATTGCACGTCCCGGCTTCCAGGCAAGGGCGCCTCTAACAGGCCGCTGAAGCGGCTTGTGCAGAGAGGTCCCTTGCGTGCGGCCGATATTGCGGGGCAGTTTACTGCGCTGCTGCCGGCGTTGCCTAGGCGCGGCTTCCGCGCGGGCGGGCGGCAGCACCGGGTTTTCGCACGCACGTCGATCAGCGCTCTCACGCCACCGCAACGACTGGCATTGATAAGCGCCGTGCCGCGTCGGAGGCATTGACGGCGTTAGCGGATTCGCAGGCCGACAAAGGCGCGGGGTAAAAAGTGGATTTGCGGCCACCGGGCGGTGGTCGGGTGGGCGTGGTGCGTGCAAGCTCTGCAATGTTGCGGTCCATATCCACCAGGGGGCGCCAAGCCCCTACTGTACATGTTCCTATATTCCCCTTGTGGTGATACGCTTCATGGGCCGTAAGGAGTTGGGGCGATTGGGCATCGTCTTCGCAATGTCAGCCGCGCTCGCTCGGGCTGGCGCGCTGGTGGTCAGGCATCCGCAGACCCGATGCCGCCACCGGCCGTATCGGGTTGGGAGGGGGAATGATCCAGGTCTTGCTGGTGGACGACCATGAGCTGGTCCGTACCGGAATCAAACGGATCCTGAACGACGCCCGCGGCATACGGGTGATATCGGAAGCCGGCACCGGCGAAGAAGCCATCCAGGTCGTCCGGCAGCGCAAGCCGGACGTGGTGTTGATGGACGTCAACATGCCCGGCATCGGCGGCCTTGAGGCGACCCGCCGAATCATGCAGATTCATCCGGATCTGCGCGTCATCGTGGTAACGGTGCATGTGGACGAGCCGTACCCCACACGGCTGCTGGAAGCGGGCGCGGCGGGCTACCTCACCAAGGGCTGCGGCGTCGACGAGATCGTCAACGCCATACGGGCGGTGAGCCAGGGCGAGCGCTACATCGGCGCGGACATCGCCCGCCAGTTGGCACTGTCCATGTTGCCCGGCGGCAAGCGCTCGCCGTTCGATCGGCTGTCCCAGCGGGAGATGCAGGTCATGCTGATGGTGACCCAGGGGCATAGCCTCCAGGAGATTTCCGACAAGCTGTGCCTGAGCCCCAAGACCGTCAGTACCTACCGTTATCGGCTCTACGAAAAGCTCGGTGTGGACAACGATGTGGAACTGACCCATCTCGCCATGCGCCACGGCATGGTCGAATCTCCGATAAGCATCTGAATTTATGACAGGCTGATCAGCCTGCGGCGGTGGCGGTTCAGCCGCCGAGCCGCAGTTCCCCTTGTTTCCCGCGCAGCGGATTGTGGCGCCGACCCGTGGTCCTCGGGGGGTGGTTGGTGGGGTGCTGTGGCCCGGGCGGTTTTCAAGTCCTGCGGCCAACGGACGATATGGAAAGTGAACTGGTTCTCACCCGCCCCGGGAAAGGACCGTGAAGGGACTGGCCAAGTATGGGGAATACCGCAATTCGTGTTTTGCTGGTAGGCGACTGCGCGTTTGCACGTACCGGGATCCGCCGCATTCTGGATGACGACCCGGGCGTGGGGGTGCTGGCCGAAGCCGATTCGCCCGACGATGCCATTCGCATCGCCCGTCGGGAGAAGACGGACATCATGGTCATGGACGTCAATCCACCTGCCGTCAGCGTCCTGGAAGGCACTCGTAAGTTCATGCGCCAGTGTCCGGACGCGCGTGTGGTGGTGCTGGCCTCGGCCCTGGACGACATCCTGGCCGGGAGGTTGCTTCAATCCGGTGTGGCCGGCTACCTCACCAAGCACTGTTCGGCGGCCGAGCTGCTCAATGCCATTCGCCAGGTCCAGCAGGGCGAGCGCTACCTCAGCGAGGAGCTGGCCCGCTATCTCGCTATGAATCGGCTGGCCGACGGCGGCGCATCGCCGTTCATGTCCCTGTCCCACCGCGAATTGCAGGTGATGCTGCTGGTGGCCCAGGGCAAGAATGCCCGTGAAATCTCCCGCTGGCTGTGCCTCAGTCCCAAGACCGTCAATACCTACCGCCAGCGCCTGCTCGGCAAGCTGGGCGTGCGTTCAGAGGTCGAGCTGACCCATCTTGCCGTCCGCCACGGCGTCATCGATATCGGCCGCGTCCAGTAGGGCGTCGTCCACCCGCGATTCCTCACGCTCCTGACAGCCCCCGCCGGGGCCGGGAAATGCGTCCCTGTGCGCGGTATCCGCTTCCTGTGGTGCTAATATGGCCGCACTTGTTCCGGGGGCCCGCAATGGCCGGTCCCCGGAGGCACCGCTTACCAAGGAGCGTGCATGAGCGAGTCGCCCATCAGAGCGCCCGAGCTGCCCACAAAGCTCGAATGGTTCAACACTGCACAGCCCGTCAAGCTGGCTGAACAGCGCGGGAAAGTGGTCGTCCTGGACTTCTGGACGTACTGCTGCATCAACTGCGTGCACGTGCTGGCGGATTTGCGCTACCTGGAGGAAAAGTACCGGGACGGTTTGACGGTGATCGGGGTGCATTCGCCCAAGTTTCCCCGCGAACGGGTGGGACGTCAGGTCCAGAAGGCCATCAACCGGTACCATATCCGTCATCCGGTCGCCAACGATCCGGAGCTCAGCCTCTGGCGCACCTACGGCATCAAGGCCTGGCCGTCGCTGATCGTGATCGGACCGGAAGGTTATATTCTGGGGGTGCTGAGAGGCGAGGGGCATCGGCGCAAGCTGGACCGGTTGATCGGCGAGCAGCTCGAGAAGGCCGAAGAGAAGGGCGTGCGCCAGCGCAGCCCCATGCCGTACCGACCGGCGCCGGAGCCGCCCTCGTCCCTGAGCTTCCCGGGCAAGGTACTGGCGACGCCCGAGCGCCTGTACATCAGCGACAGCGGCCGCAACCGGGTGGTGGAGACCAACCATTTCGGCCGGGTGCTGCGCATTTTCGGCAGCGGCAGTCCCGGTCTGCTGGACAACACCGCCGACAGTGCGGCGTTCAACAATCCCCAGGGCCTGGCCCTGGTGGACGAATTTCTCTATGTGGCCGACACCGACAACCATGCCATTCGCCGGGTACGGCTCCGCAGCGGTGATGTGGAAACCATCGCCGGCACCGGCGCTCAGGACCGCGGCGGCGGGATTTTTTTTGACGATCCGACCAAGGCGTCTCTGAATTCCCCCTGGGACCTCGCCTACGACAACGGCATTCTCTATATTGCCATGGCCGGTCGGCACCAGATCTGGCGGTTGCATCTGACCAACAACACCCTCGGGGCGTACGCCGGCTCGGGCCGGGAGGGTATCAGCGACGGCCCGGCGGCCCAGGCGTCCTTTGCTCAGCCTTCCGGGCTCGCTGTCGCCGATGAGCGCCTGTTCGTGGCGGACTCGGAGACATCCGCCATCCGCCAGGTCCGGCTGCCCTTCAACACCGTGGGCACGCTGGTGGGAACCGGGCTGTTCGAGTTCGGCGACGCAGACGGGGCCGGCCGTGCCGCGCGCCTGCAGCATCCCCTCGGAATCACCGTGGACGCCAAGCGAAAACGGCTCTGGATTGCCGACACCTATAACTGTAAAATCAAAACGATGCCGCTCAAATCAAATTCTGTTTCTACATTCAATATCGGCTACCCGCTGGACGAGCCGGGCGGGCTGGCGGTGCAGGGTGACGTGGCGTTCGTGGCCAACACCAATGCCCATGAAATCGTCCGTATCGACCTGGCCGCCAAAAAGGTCGAGGCGATGGAAATCGTGACCCTCGATGACTGAGGCGAGGGCATTCGACCCGGGCTGCCGCCAGTGTCCCCGTCTGGCGGGCTTTCTCGCCGACGTGCGCGACCGTCATCCTGACTATCACGCGGCACCGGTGGCACCGTTCGGCGACCCGAAAGCGCGGTTGTTGATCGTGGGCCTGGCGCCGGGTATGCATGGGGCCAATGCCACCGGGCGCCCGTTCACGGGTGACTATGCCGGCATTCTGCTCTATCAGACATTGTTCGATTTCGGCTACAGTACGGCCGCGGAATCCGTTGCGGCGGACGACGGACTGCGGCTCAAGGGGGCGCGGCTGACCAATGCCGTCAAATGCCTGCCGCCCCAGAACAAGCCCGAGGGCGCCGAGATCCGTACCTGCAACGGGTTTCTGCAGGCCGAACTGGGCGGGCTGCCGTCCGGCGCGGTGGTGCTGGCGCTGGGCCGCATCGCCCACGGGGCGGTCCTGCGAGCGCTGAACCTGCGCCAGGCGGCGTTTCCGTTCGGCCATGGTGCCCGGCACCGTCTGGAGCGGTTCTGGTTGCTGGATTCATACCATTGCAGCCGCTACAACACCCAGACCCGCCGACTGACGCCGGATATGTTCCGGGCCGTGTTCGAGCAGGCCGGGCGGCTGCTCGACGCAAAACGCTGAGACCGACTGCGAACTCAACGGGTTGATCCGATGCCGAAGTCGTCCGACACGCCGGCCTTCGACGCCAAGGCCTTCCTGCGTACCCTGACCACCCGGCCGGGGGTGTACCGCATGCTGGGCCCGGACGGCGAGGTGCTGTACGTCGGCAAGGCCAGCAATCTGAAGAACCGGGTGTCCAGCTACTTTCGCGGCGGCTCCCAGAGCATCAAGACCCGCTCGCTGGTCAGCCAGGTCAGCGGCGTTCAGGTGACGGTGACCAACACCGAGGGCGAAGCCCTGCTGCTGGAGAACAACCTCATCAAGGAGCTCAAGCCCCGCTACAACGTGCTGCTGCGGGACGACAAGAGCTATCCTTACATTTATCTGTCCACCGAAGACGAGTACCCGCGGCTGGCCTTCCACCGGGGCCCACGACGGGGCAAGGGTCGCTATTTCGGCCCCTATCCCAATGCCGGCGCGGTGCGCGAGAGCCTGAATCTGCTGCAGAAGACCTTCCGGGTCCGCCAATGCGAGGACAGCTTCTTCCGCAACCGCTCGCGGCCCTGCCTGCAGTACCAGATCAAGCGCTGCAGCGCGCCCTGCGTGCGCCTGCCGTCCCCGGAGGAATACGCCCGCGACGTGCGCCACACGGAGCTGTTCCTGGAGGGACGCAGCAGCGAGGTCATCGACGAGCTGGTAAGCCGCATGGAGGACGCGGCGGGCCACATGGAGTACGAGCAGGCGGCGCGCTACCGCGACCAGATCGCCACTTTGCGGCGCGTGCAGGAGCGCCAGTACGTGAGCGGAGAGGGCGGCGATCTCGATATCGCCGCCTGCGTGGTGCGCGGCGCCACCGCCTGCGTGCAGCTGTTCATGGTGCGCGGCGGACGCAATCTGGGAAACAAGACCTTTTTCCCCCGCGCCCCGGAGGACGCCACCGCCGAGGATGTGCTGAGCGCTTTCGTTGCCCAGTTCTACCTGGCCCACGAGACGCCCCCGGAGATCCTGCTCAACACGAGCCTGGACGATGCCGGGTTGCTCGAGCAGGTGCTGAGCGACCGGGCCGGCCACCGGGTGGCCCTGCGCACACGGGTGCGGGGCGAACGGGCCCGCTGGCTGGCCATGGCGGTGGCCAATGCCGACCATGCCCTGGACGCGCGGCTGTCGACGCGCGCGGGTATGTTCCAGCGCATCGAAGCCCTGCAGCAGGCCCTGGACCTGGACGAGCCGCCCCAGCGCATGGAGTGTTTCGACATCAGCCATACCCGCGGCGAGGCCACCGTCGCCTCCTGCGTGGTGTTCAACGGCGAGGGGCCCCTGAAATCCGACTACCGGCGCTTCAATATCGAAGGCATCCAGCCCGGCGACGACTACGGGGCCATGGAACAGGCCCTGCGCCGGCGCTACACCCGGCTCAAGCAGGGGGAGGGCAAGCTGCCGGACCTGCTGTTGATCGACGGCGGCAAGGGCCAGGTGACCTCCGCCTGCCGGGTACTCGAAGAGCTGCAGGTGGAAGGCGTGCAGGTGGTGGGCGTGGCCAAGGGCCCGGAGCGGCGTCCGGGCATGGAGACCCTCCACGTGGTGGGAGACGGCGAGCGCCATCTGTCCCCCGATTCCCCGGCCCTGCATCTGATTCAACAGGTGCGGGACGAGGCCCACCGCTTCGCCATCACCGGCCATCGCCAGCGCCGCAGCAAGGCCCGCAACACCTCGCCCCTGGAAGCCATTCCGGGGATCGGGCCCAAGCGCCGTCAGCAGTTGCTGCGCCAGTTCGGAGGCATCAGGGAACTGTCCCGCGCCGGCGTGGAAGACCTGGCCAAGATCCGCGGCATCAGCCGGGAGCTGGCCCAGGATATTTACGATGCCCTTCATGGTGGGCGGTGAGCGCATGAACCTGAACCTACCCAATATCCTGACCCTCGCACGCATCGCCCTGGTGCCCATCTTCGTGGTGGTGTTCTATCTGCCATTTTCCTGGAGCCATGGGGCCACCGCGGTGCTGTTCGCGCTGGCGGCCATCACGGACTGGCTGGACGGCTACCTGGCGCGCCGGCTGGCCCAGATGTCCGCCTTCGGGGCGTTTCTGGATCCGGTGGCCGACAAGCTGATGGTGGCCATTGCGCTCATTCTGCTGGTGCAGACCAGCGCATCGGCGTTCTTCACGGTGGCGGCGGCCATTATCGTGGGGCGGGAAATC
>DATFML010000088.1:0-7140 GCA_035266965.1 Gammaproteobacteria bacterium | reverse complement strand
CGCCGCGCGGGCCGCACCGCCGCTGCCGCCGACTGCTTTCGCCGTCTGGGCCGCCCGGAGTTCGCCGACGTGCTGGCGGGATTCGACGACCGCCCGCCCTACCGTATCCCGGGCACCGCAACCCAATGGAGCATTCCCTTCGTGGCGTCCGAGCCCCTGCCCCTGGTGTCGGCGCTGGTGAACGGATCGGCGCAGGGTTCCTTTCTGGTGGATACCGGGGCCGGCGACGTGCTGCTCGACGAAGCGTTCGCCCGGCAGGCAGCGGTAGTGCTCGGGGGCCGCGAGACCGGCCAGTTCGCCGGCGGTCGCCACGGCAGTGTGCGCCACGGTCGCGCCGAATCCCTGCGGTTCGGCGAGCTCGAGCTGGCGGACCTGCCGCTGGAAGTCCTCGATCTGAGCTCTCAGCTGGCCGGTTTCTATCAGGCCCACGAGGTGGCCGGCATCATCGGACTGGAGCTGCTGTGCCGCTTCAATGTGGTCGTGGATTATCCCGGCAACGCCTTGCACCTTCAGCGCCGCGGGCAAACCACCCAAGCGCCGGGGGCGGATGGTCAGCGCTTCTGGATCGCCGGTGACCACTATCCGGTGGCGTGGGGGCGGCTCAACGAGCGCCCGCTGCTCTGGTTTCTCGACACCGGCATGTCCGGCTACGATTGCCTGGTATCGAGCCAGGTGGCCACGGCCGTGGGTGTGCGGCCATCCGGCGGCACGGGCCGCGGTTACGGCGGTGGCGGTCCGGTGCAGACGGTACCGTTCAGCGCCGACGCAGTGTGTCTGGGGCCGGTGTGTGCACAGCCCGGCCGGGGCGTGATGGCGGCGAGCTTTCCCCTGGCCAGGCGCTTCGGGTTCCACGTGGGCGGTCTGCTGGCCCACGGCTTTTTCCGCCATTACAGACTGTCCCTGGATTTCGACGCCATGACGTTGGCGATGATGCCGTCGGAAGACAATCCGGAGAACGCAGGTGAACATCGAGGACAGTGACGACGGGCAGATGCAGCGGCTGCTGGCCGTCATGGTCAGGCTGCGCGATCCCGACGGCGGCTGCCCCTGGGATATCCGTCAGGACTTTCGCAGCATCGCGCCCTACACGGTGGAAGAGGCCTACGAGGTGGCGGACGCCATCGAACGGGAGGACTGGTCCCACCTGTGCGACGAGCTGGGGGATCTGTTGTTCCAGGTGGTGTACCACGCCCAGATGGCCAGGGAGCGGGGCTGGTTCGGATTCGAGGATGTGGTGCGCGCCATCAGCGACAAGCTGATCCGGCGCCATCCCCATGTGTTCGGCGATGAGACGGTGGGCAGCGCCGGCGAGCAGACTGTCGCCTGGGAAGCCCACAAGCAGGCCGAGCGGGCCGCCCGGGGCGGCGCCGAAGCGGGTGTGCTGGGCGGCATCCCCCGCGCCCTGCCGGCCCTGGTGCGGGCGGCCAAGCTCCAGAAGCGGGCTGCCCGGGTGGGTTTCGACTGGGACCAGGCGGCCGGCGTGCTGGACAAACTGGAAGAGGAGATTGCCGAGCTGCGCGGCGCCCTGGCCGAGGACCGCCACGAGGCGGTTGCCGAGGAGATGGGCGAGCTGCTGTTCACCTGCGTGAATCTGGCGCGGCGCACCGGCGTGGACCCGGAGAGCGCCCTGCGGGACGCCAATGGCAAGTTCGAGCGTCGTTTCACCTTTATGGAAGACCGACTGGCCGAGCAGGGCCGCGAGCCCGGCCCCGATGTGGATCTGGCCGAGCTGGACGCGCTCTGGGAACAGGCCAAACGGCGCGGACTCTAACGACGCCGGGGAGAGGTGGTGGAACTGCTGGACGAGCTCGCCGAGCGGCGCATTCTGGAGTCGTTGGCCCGCGGCGAGTTGGACGACCTGCCGGGAGCCGGCCGGCCCCTTGCGCTGGACGACGATACCCTGGTGCCGCCCGCGTTGCGCGTCGCCTACCGTATCCTGAAAAACGCCGGTTACCTGCCGCCGGAAGCGGGCGTGCGCCGCGAGATCAGGGAAGTGGACGACCTGCTGGCCATTGCCGAACACCCCGGGGTACGGGCCGAGGCCGAGCGACGGCTGCAGACACTGCTTCGGCGCCTGGACAGGATGCGGCCGGGGCACCGGCCTCCGGCTGTGGAACGGGAATACGACGAGCGCCTGCGCGCCCGTATGGACCCCTCGGTGAATTCCTGACCCCGCGGCTGCCGGTTTGTGCTGGCCGTCACGGAAATCCCGAGCGCGATGGCGGCATAGTGTAACTGCCTCATTTGCTCTCTCCCCAAAGAGCGCGATGCATGATTTTCCACTCGCCGGCGGCTCGTCCGCCGGTTTTTTTTGCCTGCCGCGCACGTTCGCTGTGCATGGTGCCCTGATTTGGGCGGTCCGCGCCGCGCCGACGCACCAGTAACGTGCAACCAACTGCCAAGGCGCACTGTCCTGGTGCACATAAAGGGCTCCCCTCCCAGGGGAAAGTCCATAACATCTTGAAATGCAGTGGTCTGCCTCACGGGCACGCTTCGTGCACCAATGCCCCGGATTGGTTCAGCCAGAACGACAACGGGGGTCTCATGGAGCGCTTGCAGAGTGCGTCGGATGTGCTTTTCGTCCTACTGGGCGCCATTATGGTGCTCGCCATGCACGCCGGCTTTGCCTTCCTGGAGGTGGGCACGGTCCGACGCAAGAACCAGGTGAACGCCCTGGTGAAGATCATGACCGACTTCGCCATGTCCACCATCGCCTATTTCTTCATCGGCTACAGCGTCGCCTACGGCATCAACTTCTTCCACGGCGCCGCCACCCTGAATGTGCACAACGGCCATGAGCTGGTGAAGTTCTTCTTCCTGCTCACCTTCGCCGCTGCGGTGCCGGCCATCATCTCCGGTGGCATCGCCGAGCGCGCCAAGTTCTACCCTCAGCTCGCCGCCACCTTCCTGCTGGTGGGTTTCGTATATCCGTTCTTCGAGGGCATTGCCTGGCACGGCCGCTTCGGCTTCCAACACTGGCTGCAGAGTACCTTCGGTGCGCCGTTCCACGACTTCGCCGGCTCGGTGGTGGTGCACGCCATGGGCGGCTGGATCGCCCTGGTGGCCGTCACCCTGCTGGGCCACCGCCACGGCCGCTACGGCAAGAACGGCGAAATCTTCGCCCACCCGCCGTCCAACATTCCGTTCCTCGCCCTGGGCTCGTGGGTCCTGTCGGTGGGCTGGTTCGGCTTCAACGTCATGTCCGCTCAGCACATCGACGCCATCAGCGGGCTGGTGGCGGTGAACTCCCTGATGGCCATGGTGGGCGGCATCCTGGCGGCGCTGGCCGCCGGACGCAACGACCCGGGCTTCGTGCACAACGGCCCGCTGGCCGGACTGGTGGCCATCTGCGCGGGCTCGGATGTGATGCACCCATTGGGCGCCCTGGTCACCGGCGTGGTGGCGGGCGCCCTGTTCGTGTGGACCTTCACCCTGACCCAGAACCGCTGGCGCATCGACGACGTGCTGGGCGTGTGGCCCCTGCACGGGCTGTGCGGCGCCTGGGGCGGCATCGCCGCCGGCATCTTCGGCATTCGAGCCCTCGGCGGAACGGGCGGCGTCAGCTTCATGTCCCAGTTGATCGGCACCGGCCTCGGCATCGGCGTCGCCCTGGTGGGCGGACTGGCGGTGTACGGCACCCTGAAGGCGACGGTAGGCCTGCGTCTGACCCAGGAGCAGGAATACGAGGGCGCCGACCTCAGCATCCATCAGATCAGCGCGACGCCGGACTACGACAGGCGTTAGCCGCTACTGCATCTGTCCTGCATCGACGGCGCCCTTGCGGCGCCGTTGTTCTTCAAGTGGGACAATCCGTCTCCTCTATCGGCGTACGGCTCTCTGCAGCATCTCTTTGCAGCGCGTTTTCCAACGCTCCGCGTGACCTGCTTCACAGTTTGGCCGCAATGTCCTTCCTTCCCGTACTTAACGCAATGTTTAGGGGTTACCATCGGAAGGTCGAATATTGTCGGGCCAACGCCATGGGCAGGCCGCAGCACGGACAAGCCAGGCGCGCCGGTGAAAGCCGAACCAGACCGACAGCATCGGTTCCCACGGAGCGACGCCACCGGCACAAGCGTCATGGGCGGGAAGATAGCACCAGGGATGATCGAAAGAAGCCATCCGCCGAGATGGCCAGGCAACGGACCGCAGACGGCCCCGGATTGGAGACAGTGCATTGACGACGAACTGACCGGAGACCGCCCGACTGACTCACTTCGCCGCCGCCTGAGATGCTCTTTGGCCAAAAGGCGGGCATACTGATTACCCTGATGTTCTGCTTCACTCGGTTGCAGACGAACTCAATCGGCCCACCTTGCCCGCCCGGCGCGCAGGCCAAAGGTATCCCGCAGATCATCACACGCGTTCGCGGAGCCGGCAGATGATTGAATTCAAGCCAATCGGGACCATCCAAAGCCCGTTCACGGAACCGGAGGGCATGCCCATCCAGCCGGGTGGGGCGGTGGACGTCAAGGGTCGCGTGAACGTCTTCGAAGCGTATCGTGCCGGGCTGCAGGACCTCGACGGCTTCTCCCATATCATCCTGTTGTACCACTTCCATCGCAGCCAGGGTTTCAGCCTGCAGGTAGTGCCCTTCCTGGATTCCGAACCGAGGGGCCTGTTTGCGACCCGTGCGCCCAGACGCCCGAACCCCATCGGCCTCTCCATTGTGAGGCTCGACGGGATCGAGGCCGGTGTGCTGCACGTCCGCAACGTGGACATCCTCGACGGCACCCCGCTTCTGGACATAAAGCCCTATGTTCCCGAATTCGACGAACAGGTGCAGGTCAAAACCGGCTGGCTCGAAACAGTCGGGAAGGCCGTCTCAGATCGGCAATCGGACGACCGCTTCAAATAGCATTGAGGGCAAAACCGTCCCCCTTTCTGGAGCTAGAACGGCGTCCGACAAGAGATTTCAACGACCATGAATCCATCGTCCCCGGAACGTTTCAACGGTCTCGCCGACGGCTACGCAAGCAGCGAGGTTCACGCAGGCAGTCCCACCCTCGACCGCCTGCACTCGCGTCTGCCGGCCGTGGAGTCGGTTTGCGATCTGGCCTGCGGTGCCGGGCATACGGGGCTGGGGTTCGCGGCGACCGCCGCCCGGATTGTCGCCGTGGATCCGGCCCCCAACATGCTCGCGCAGGTCCGGCGTCTGGCGGCGCAACGGCGCGTCCCCGTGGAGACAGTGGAGGCGTTCGCAGAGTCGGTGCCGCTGGCATCGGCGTCGTTCGACCTCGTGGTTTGCCGGCTTGCCGCTCACCATTTCTCGGACGTCTCCGAAGCCATGGCTGAAATGGCCCGTCTGGCAAAGCCCGGGGGCTACGTGGCTGTGATCGATATGGAAGGGGACGAAGATCCGGCCGTCGATGCCCTTAACCACGAAATCGAGATGCTCCATGACCCGACCCATGTACGCTCCTACACGGCCAATCAGTGGCGCGGACTTTTCGCGGCACAGGGGCTGCCGGTGGAAGCGTGCGAGACCCGCTGTGGGGAGATTCCCGGCGGGCTGACGGTCAGGCGGTGGTGTGAACTGGGCAACTCCGGCGCCGAGGCCGTGCAAGCCATCGAACAGCGACTGGCAGCCGCCCCGCCGGAGTGGCTGTCGGATCTCGAAATCGCCCGGGATCCGGACGGCGGCTTTCGCATTCCGGTACGCACGTTGCTCATTCTCGGGCGCAAGCCGGCCCAGGTGGAAGCCTGAGGCTGGCCACTTAAGGTGACGTCTGGTGTCGTGAGAGGTCGATGCTGGATTCGGGGTGGCTTAGGTGCGGCTCGCAGCCCCCAGGTCTCGTTCGAGCCGCTGCTCCAGTGCCTCCAGGGCAAACCCCATCACCAGACCGGCCCGGTGATCGTACAGGTGCAGGGCGCAGGACACCGGGCTGTGCAGGGTGTCGGGCTCGCGGCTGAGAAAATCCGTCCAGGCGAGGATGGGCCGGTCCCCGACGTGACTGTCCACGCACAACCAGCAGTCGCGTTCGAGGATGACCTGCAGCCCCCGCAGGCCCGGCAGCGCCACCCGCAGAGGGGTGCCGAGGCGCAGCAGCGCGAGACGCGCGCGGTTGTAGCAATGGGCATCCAGCGTCTTGGGCAGGACGCGGATGGGCGTCAGCTCCGGCAGCAGACTGGACATGTCGCCACCCGACGGGCCGTGCCGCCTGGGCTCCCTACCCACCGCGGCCCTGCTCGTCGTCGGGCCGGTCTTCCCGGAATACGCGGCTGGCCCTGATGTCTTCGGCCTCGATGGTCATGAGGTCCGCCTTGGTCAGCTTGCGCCCGCCCGCCGCGAACAGCCGGTTGGCCTGGCGCAGCCGGGCGCGGTCGAGGGCGTTGCGGATGGAACGGGCGTTGGCGAAATGGTCCATGCCCATGCGCCGTTGGATATACTCCTCGAAGGCTTTCCCGCCTTCCGTACTGAAGCGGTAGTGGAGCTGTTCCAGCAGGAGCTTGGCGATGTCCATCAGCTCCCGGGCGCCGTAGTCCGGAAAGTCGATGTGGTGCGCGATGCGCGAGCGCATCCCCGGATTGCTGCGGAAGAAGCGTTCCATCTTGTCCTTGTAGCCGGCCAGGATCACCACCAGGTCGTCCCGGTTGTTCTCCATCACCTGCAGCAGGATCTCGATGGACTCCTGTCCGTAGTCCCGTTCGTTCTCGGGCTTGTACAGATAGTAGGCCTCGTCGATGAACAGCACCCCGCCCATGGCGCGCTTGATGACTTCCTTGGTCTTGGGCGCGGTGTGGCCGATGTACTGGCCCACCAGGTCGTCGCGGGTCACCGCCACCAGGTGTCCTTCCCGGACGTAGCCGAGGCGGTGGAGGATCTCCGACATGCGCAGGGCGAGGGTAGTCTTGCCGGTGCCGGGATTGCCCGTGAAGCACATGTGCAGGGTGGGCGTCTCCGAGGACAGGCCCATCTTCCTGCGTACCCGCTCCACCAGCAGCAGAGCGGCGATTTCCCGGATGCGCTGCTTGATGGGCTTCAGCCCCACCAGCTCGCGGTCCAGCTTGTCCAGCACCTCCTGGACCTGGGACGCCCGGTACTCTTCCTCCAGATCCACCTGCGCGTCATCCGGAATCGGCGCCGCGCGCTCCTCCCGGTTCTTGTCCTCGTCGCGTTCAGATGCTGCGTTATCGTTCATG
>DATFML010000087.1:0-2635 GCA_035266965.1 Gammaproteobacteria bacterium | reverse complement strand
TGGGGTGTCCGTGTAGTAAAATCGTCCGATGGCTGATGACCGTCGCGCAGCGCCCCGGCCTCCCCGGCCGGGGCGCGTTCGCGTTACCGAAATCTTTCACTCCCTGCAAGGCGAATCACGTACCGTCGGTTGGCCGACCGTATTCGTGCGTCTGACCGGCTGTCCGTTGCGCTGCGGGTATTGCGATACGGCCTATGCGTTTCACGGCGGCGCGTATATGACCTTCGGGGAGATACTCGGTCAGGTCGAGCGCTATGGTCCCCGCTTCGTCACGGTGACCGGTGGCGAGCCACTGGCCCAGAAGGACTGCCTCGGTCTGTTGACCCGGCTGTGCGAGGCGGGCTACGAAGTGTCCCTGGAAACAAGCGGCGCCCTGGACGTGTCGGCCGTGGATCCCCGGGTTGTGAAGGTGATGGACCTGAAGACGCCCGGCTCGGGGGAATGCGAACGCAACCGGATCGAGAATCTCGCCCATCTGAACCGACGTGACCAGATCAAGTTCGTGATCTGTGATCGGCCGGATTATGAATGGGCCTGCATGCAGTTGCGCGAACACGGGCTGACCTCGCGCTGCGAAGTGCTGTTTTCGCCCTGTCACGGCTCGCTGGCGCCCGCCGAACTGGCTGACTGGATACTGGCCGACGGCCTGCCGGTGCGCTTTCAGATCCAGCTGCACAAGCTGTTGTGGGGCAATGAGCCGGGACGCTAGGTCGGACTCCGGAAGGGGAGGTGAAGATTGAATCATAGGGCCCGCAAAGCCGTTGTGCTGCTGTCAGGAGGGCTGGATTCGGCCACCACCCTTTCCATGGCCCGCGCCGAGGGCTATGCCTGCCACGCGCTCAGTCTCGACTACGGCCAGCGTCATCACGCCGAACTTGCTGCCGCCCGACGCGTGGCGGAAGCCTTGGGCGCCGTCGAACACAAGACCATACCCCTCGACCTCACGGCCATCGGAGGTTCGGCGCTCACCGACGCCGGGATTGCCGTACCGGAGCGGCCGAGCGACGGTATTCCGGTGACCTACGTGCCGGCGCGCAACACGGTTTTTCTCGCCTTGGCACTGGGATGGGCCGAAGTGCTGGGGGCGTGGGACCTGTTCATCGGCGTCAACGCGGTGGATTATTCCGGCTATCCGGACTGCCGGCCGGAATATATCGCCGCCTTCGAGCGTCTAAGTAACCTGGCTACCCGTGCTGGCGTGGAAGGCGGACGGTTCCATATTCATGCACCACTCATCCACATGAGTAAAGAGGAAATTATCCGGGCGGGCGTGGGTCTCGGAGTGGACTACGGGCTGACCGTGTCCTGCTATCGAGCGGACGCGCAGGGACGGGCCTGTGGTGTCTGTGACTCCTGCCGGCTGCGGGCGGCCGGTTTCGCCAAGGCCGGTATAGCCGATCCAACGGTCTATCGCTGACCGCCGGCGCCTGAGTCGCACCGGCATGGCGCAGAAAACGGCCATAAGCTAAGCTTGGGTCGCCACAAGGGAGCGGCGCCCCACCCATGCGGCGGTTTTTCCGGTTCCCTGAAACACAGTCAACGAGCGGTAACGGCTATGCATCTGACGAGCACGCAAGAAGTCCTTCTCTACGGGTTCGGCATCGCGGCGGTGATGGGCGCGGTGGTGAACAAGACCAATTTCTGCACCATGGGCGCAGTTTCCGACTGGGTGAACATGGGGGATACGGGCCGCATCCGTTCCTGGGTGTTTGCCATCGCACTGGCCATCATCGGAGTGACCCTGCTGGGCATCTTCGGCGTCGTGAACATGAGCAGCACCGCCAGCGGTACGGCATCGTTCCCGCCCTATCGCACGCCCATGTTCGCCTGGCCCCGGTACCTGGTGGGAGGGCTGCTGTTCGGTATCGGCATGACCCTGGGCAGCGGGTGCGGCAACAAGACGATGGTGCGCATCGGGGGCGGCAACATCAAATCGCTGCTGGTGTTCGTGATGCTGGCCTTCGGCGCCTATCTGATGATGTACACGAACTTTATGGGCCGGGTCTTCCTGCCCTGGATGCAGCCGGCATTCGTCAGCCTTTCCAGCCACTCCATCAGCGATCAGTCTCTGGGCGCCATGATCGGTGGCATGCTCGGCATCAAATCGGTGGCCACCGTCAACTATGTGGTGGGGGGAATACTTGCCGTGCTGCTGCTGGGCTGGGCTTTCAAGTCGGTGGATTTCCGTTCGCGATTCGACAACATCCTCGGTGGCGGCGTGGTGGGCTTCGCCGTGATCGGCGCCTGGTTCGTGACCGCCGGACCCCTGGGGCAGCGTTGGATGTCCGACGCGGAGTTCATGGACCAGCCGCCCATCCATGTGGGCGCCCAGTCGTATACATTCGTCTCCCCCAGCGGTGACTTCTTCCACTGGATAGGCGGCGGCTTCAGCGGTTCGCTGCTGAGCTTCGGCATGATGGCTGCGGCCGGGGTGGTCGTGGGTTCACTGCTGTACGCGCTGATCACCCGGCAGTTCCGCTTCGAGTGGTTCGCGTCCTGGAAGGATGTCGTGCGCCACGCGGTCGGCGGCTTCCTGATGGGCGTGGGCGGTGTGCTGGGTATGGGCTGCACCATTGGCCAGGGCATTACCGGCTTTTCCACCCTCGCGGTCGGGTCCATCCTGGCGTTCATGTCC
>DATFML010000086.1:0-10598 GCA_035266965.1 Gammaproteobacteria bacterium | reverse complement strand
CAGGCTGATTTTTCGTGCGTTCATTCTATCTGTCCTCCCGGTGGGCCCATTGTTGGGAAAAAAATCCCAATCACCTGGGAAGTATAGCCGGAATTCCTGTGGGTGTGTACGTGAACGGGTTCACAGCTTTGTGCGCCGATGCGCCACGGCGCGGTGTTGGCTGGATGTACCATCAGTTGAAGGGTCCGAAAGGCGGCCCGGGCAGGGTTTCACCAGCCCATGGGTGTACCATGACGTCCGATATACGAGCTGATCCGGCCCGGCCGGAATTCGACGAAGGGGAGGTTTTCGATGCTGCAACGATTGTTGCGTATGAAGGGGGAATGTGCAGGCATCGCCGGGAGCGCCCGCAAGGCAGCGGTCCTGGGGGGCGCACTGACGGCACTGATGCTGGCCGGCCAGGCGCGGGCGGCCGACGGCAAGACCATCGTGATGCAGGGCAATGGCAAGGGGGCCCCTCCCTGCATGGCCTGCCACGGTATCCAGGGCCAGGGCAATGCCGCCGGCGGCTTTCCCATGCTGGCCGGACACAGCGCCCACTATCTGGCCAAGCAGCTGAAGGACTTTCAGAAGGGTCTGCGTACCAATGCCACCATGGCGCCGATCGCCAAGGCGTTGAGTGACGATCAGATTCAGGCGGTCGCCGGATACTATGCGAGCCAGAAGCCGCCCGCCAAGGCACCCGGCAGCAAGGCTGCGTCCAAGGCCGTACTCCAGCTCGGCCGGGAACTCGTGACTGAGGGGAAATGGGGTCAGGGCATTCCCGCCTGCGTGCGCTGCCACGGACCGGATGCGCGCGGCAATCCACCCCATTTCCCGCCGCTTGCGGGCCAGGGCGCGGGCTATATCGAAGCCCAGCTCAAAGCCTTCAAGGAGAATTCCCGCCGCAACGACGCCGGAAAGATGATGCGACATGTCGCTGAAGCGCTGTCCGCGCAGGATGTCACCGCGGTCGCCTCCTACCTGGCCACGGTGAGTCCGGCTTCCGATCGTTGAAGAGCCCCTGCCCATCGTCCCCGCGCGGACGGGGGCGATGCGGGCGCCGGCGCGTGTACATTGATAACCGTGCCGCACCCCGCTACAATGCCGTGATCTGGCCGGTCAGGAGTTCGGTTTGGTGCTGACGGGTCGAGCCGGAAAGCGAGCGGCACTGGACGGACCCCGGTATCGGGGTTTTTTGTTGCCCGTGTCCGGGTTGATGTGTACCGGGATTTTCTCAAGTAGGGCCGGTACTTGGCCTTTGCCGCGCGGCCGTCTATAATATCCGGCGGACGGTGTAAGGGATGTCGAATCGCAAGAAGTGGGCCTCCGGCCCACTTTTTGTTTGTGGCACAGGTCGGGATGGCGCAGGACCCTTTCAATCTGGTGGCATTGATCGAGCCCGCGGTGAACACGCTGGGCTGCGAACTGGTCGGCGTCGAATACGTCAGCGGCAGCTCGCTGCTGCGGGTGTACATAGACCGTCCGGAGGGCGTCACCCTGGATGATTGCGAGGCGGTGAGCTACCAGATCAGCGGACTGCTGGATGTGGAGGACCCCATCCCCGGTCACTACAGTCTGGAGGTGTCGTCGCCGGGTCTGGACCGGCCGTTGTTCAAGGCAGCCGACTTCGAGCGCTTTGCCGGCCAGCAGGTGCGTATACGCCTGGGAATGCCGCTGGATGGGCGCCGCAAGTTCAAAGGCGTCCTGCACGGATTGCGGGGCGACGATGTGGTGATTGAAGAGGACGGGCAGCAGTTCCGCCTGCCGCTGGAACGGATTGAGCACGCTCGGCTGGTGCCGGATGTTTGAATTCCCTCGGGTTAGAGGCCGTGGTTATGAATAAAGAGATCCTGCTGGTTGTGGATGCCGTCTCCAACGAGAAGGGTGTCGACAAGGAGATCATTTTCGAGGCGATCGAAGCCGCCCTCGCGTCCGCCACCAAGAAGAAGCACGGTGGCGAGATCGACGTACGGGTGGCCATCGACAGGCAGTCCGGAGACTACGAGACGTTCCGGCGCTGGCTGGTGGTCGATGACGAAGACCCGGAATTCGAAAATCCCGAGCGTCAGATGCTGCTCGGCACGGCGCGCACGCGCGATCCGGAAATCGAGGTGGGCGGCTACATCGAAGAGCCCATGGAGTCGGTGTCCTTCGGGCGCATCGCCGCCCAGACGGCCAAGCAGGTCATCGTGCAGAAGGTTCGCGAGGCGGAGCGCGCACAGATCGTCGACGCCTACGGGAGTCGCAAGGGCGAATTGGTCAGCGGGATCGTCAAGCGGGTGGAAAGGGGTAATGTCTACCTGGATCTGGGCGCCAACGCCGAGGCCATCATCCCCCGCGACGACATGATCCCCCGCGAAGCCGTACGTCCGGGCGATCGTCTGCGCGGCTACCTCAAGGACGTGCGCAGCGAACCGCGCGGACCGCAGCTGTTCGTCAGCCGCGTGGCCCCCGAATTCCTCATCGAGCTGTTCAAGCTGGAAGTGCCGGAGGTCGGCCAGGGCCTGATCGAGATCCTGGGCGCCGCCCGCGATCCGGGGCTGCGCGCCAAGATCGCGGTGAAGTCCAACGACCAGCGCATCGATCCGGTGGGTGCCTGTGTGGGCATGCGCGGCTCGCGGGTGCAGGCGGTTTCCAACGAGCTGTCGGGCGAGCGCATCGACATCATTCTATGGAACGACAATGCGGCACAGTTCGTGATCAATGCCATGTCGCCCGCCGAGGTGATCTCCATCGTGGTGGACGAAGATGCCCACAGCATGGATCTCGCGGTGGCGGAAGATCAGCTTTCCCAGGCCATCGGGCGCGGTGGCCAGAATGTGCGGCTCGCCAGTCAGCTCAGCGGCTGGGAGCTGAACGTGATGACCGAAGCGCAGGCCGAGGCCAAGAGCGAAGCGGAAACGCAGAGCCTGCAGCAGATGTTCATGGAACAGCTGGATGTGGACGAGGAAGTCGCCGCCATCCTGGTGCAGGAAGGCTTTTCCAGCATCGAAGAGGTGGCCTACGTGCCGAACCACGAGTTGCTGGCGGTGGAGGAATTCGACGAGGACATCGTCGAGGAACTGCGCGGCCGGGCCCGGGATGTTCTGCTCACCAAGGCGATCGTGAGCGAAGAGAAATTCGGCGGCGCCGAGCCCGCCGCGGATCTGCTGGAAATGGAAGGCATGGATCGGGAGCTGGCGTACACGCTTGCCGGGCGCGGTGTGATTACCCGCGAAGACCTGGCCGAGCAGGCCGTGGACGATCTACTCGACATCGAGGGTATGGCTGAGGATCGGGCGGCCAGTCTGATCATGACGGCACGTGCCCCCTGGTTTGCCGACGAGCAGCAGGGTTGAGGCCGGGGAGAAGTTGACACGATGACGAATGTAACGGTTAAACAATTCGCGGACGTGGTGGGTATTCCGGTGGACCGGCTGCTGGTGCAGCTGGGCGAGGCCGGCCTGCCCATAGACAACGCGGACGCGACCATCAGCGACAAGGAAAAGATGCAGCTGTTGAGCTACCTGCGCAAGAGCCACGGCAAGGGAGAGCCCGGCGCGGTGGCAGCGGAACCGAAAAAGGTCACGCTCAAACGCAAGACCCACAGTGAGCTCAGAGTCCCCGGCGGCGGCGGACGCGGAGCGCCTACCAAGACCGTGAACGTGGAAGTGCGCCGCAAGCGCACCTACGTGAAACGCAGCGCCGTGCTCGAAGAGGAAGCCAAGCGCCTCGAGGAGGAAGCGGCGGCGCGGGCCGCGGAAGAGGCCGAAGCCAAAGCCGCCGAAGAGGCGGCCCGCCGGGCCGAGGAAGAGGCCGGTCGCAAGGCGGCCGAGGAAGAGGCCGCCCGCAAGGCCGAGGAAGAAGCGGTGCGCAAGGCCGAAGAGGAGCGCCAGGCGGCGGAAGCCGAAGAGGAGGCGCGTCAGAAGGCCGAAGAGGAAGCGCGCAAGCAGCGCGAGGCAGCGGCTGCCGCGCCTGCGCCCGCACCGGCCAAGGAGCGCAAGGGGCGCCGCCACGAGGAAACCGAAGAGCAGCGCAAGAGCCGTTACGGCCGCCAGGAACTGCATGTGGCCGCCGACAAGAGCGGCAAACGCAAGAAGAAGGGTCGTCGGGCCGCGCGGCCGGTGAGCCTGGCCTCTTCGGAGCGTCATGGTTTCGAACGTCCCACCCAGCCCATCGTGCGCGAGGTGGCGATTCCGGAGACCATCGCGGTGGGCGAGCTGGCCCAGAAGATGTCCGTGAAAGCCCCGGAAGTCATCAAGGCGATGATGAAGATGGGCATCATGGCCACCATCAACCAGGTCATCGATCAGGACACCGCCGCCATCGTGGTCGACGAGATGGGGCACAAGGCGAAGCTGGTCAAGGAGAACGAGCTCGAAGAGCAGCTCGAGCAGCTGGGCGAAATCGAAGGGGAACGCGGTCCACGGCCTCCGGTGGTTACGGTCATGGGCCATGTGGACCACGGTAAGACTTCGCTGCTGGACTATATCCGAAAGGCACACGTGGCGGCCGGCGAGGCCGGCGGTATCACCCAGCACATCGGTGCCTATCACGTGGAAACGCCCCGCGGCATGGTGACGTTCCTGGATACGCCCGGCCACGCCGCCTTCACGGCCATGCGTGCCCGCGGTGCCCAGGTCACGGATATCGTCGTGCTGGTGGTGGCGGCCGATGACGGCGTCATGCCCCAGACGCGGGAAGCGGTGCAGCATGCCAAGGCGGCCGGTGTGCCCCTGGTGGTGGCGGTCAACAAGATCGACAGACCGGACGCCGATCCCGACCGGGTGAAGAACGAGCTGGGCCAGTTGGATGTGATTCCTGAAGACTGGGGCGGCGACACCATCTTCGTGAACGTGTCGGCCAAGACCGGCGATGGCGTGGACAACCTCCTGGAGTCCATTCTGCTGCAGGCCGAGGTCATGGAGCTGACCGCCGTGCAGGACTGCCCGGCCAACGGCGTGATCGTGGAGTCCAGCCTGGATCGGGGTCGCGGACCGGTGGCCACCGTGCTGGTGCGCAACGGCGTGCTGCACAAGGGCGATGTCATTCTCAGCGGCCAGGAATACGGTCGTGTGCGGGCCATGTTCGACGAATACGGCAACCAGATCGAGCAGGCCGGACCGGCCATGCCGGCGCTGGTGCTGGGTCTGTCCGGCACGCCCAACGCCGGGGACGATGTGGTGGCGCTGGCTGACGAGCGCAAGGCCCGGGAGATCGCCCTGTTCCGTCAGGGCAAGTACCGGGACGTGCGGCTGGCCGGCCAGAAGCAGGCCAAGCTGGAGGATGTCTTCAGCCAGATGGAGGAAGGCAAGACCAGCGCCTTGAACGTGGTCATCAAGGCGGACGTGCAGGGCAGTCTCGAGGCGCTGCGCGATGCGCTGACCAAGCTGTCGTCGGACGAGGTGAGGGTCAAGATCGTCGCCGGCGGCGTGGGTGGCATCAACGAATCGGACGTCAACCTGGCGGTGGCATCCGGGGCCATCATCATCGGCTTCAACGTGCGGGCCGACGCCGCCGCGCGACGCATCATCGAAGAGCAGGGCGTGGATCTGCACTACTACAGCGTGATCTACGAGGCCATCGACGAAATCAAGAATGCCATCAGCGGCATGCTCGAGCCCGAGATCAGGGAGAACATCATCGGCCTGGCGGAGGTCCGCGATGTGTTCCGCTCCTCCCGTCTGGGTGCGGTCGCCGGCTGCATGGTGGTGGAAGGCGTGGTGCGCCGCAATGCGCCGATTCGCGTGTTGCGGGACAACGTGGTGATCTACGAAGGCGAGCTGGAATCCCTGCGTCGGTACAAGGAAGACGTTTCCGAGGTGCGGGCCGGCACCGAGTGCGGCATCGGCGTGAAGAACTACAATGACGTCAAGGAAGGCGATTCCATCGAAGTATTCGAGCGCGTCGAGGTGGCAAGGACGCTGTAACGCGAGCCGGGACCCGTGCGCAACGGCCGCCTGGTCGCCACCTTGGTCGGCGGCTCGGGCGGTCCGCCGATCCTCGACCGTGCGGCCGCCCCTGTGGGCGGCCCGCCCATCAGAGAGCCGTATCCAATGCCCAGGGAGTTTCCACGTACACGCCGCGTCGGCGAGCAGATCCAGAGAGAGCTCGCCGAGCTGATCCGTGAAGAGGTCAAGGATCCCCGCCTCGGAATGGTCACCATTCTGGGCGTGCAGGTGTCCCGCGACCTGTCCCATGCGAAGGTCTTTGTGTCCGTGCTGGGTGACCACGATCAGGTGGCCGAGTCCCTGCGGATTCTCAAGCGGGTGGCCGGTTTTCTGCGCCATGCCCTGGGGCAGCGGATGGTCATTCGCACGGTGCCGCAACTGCAGTTCGTGCACGACGAATCCGTCGAGCGCGGTTCCAGGCTGAGCTCGCTGATCGATGAAGCGGTGGCATCGGATGCCGCGAAGAGTCCCAAGAAAGACACGGACGATTGAACGGCACCGGCGCACCGGTCGTCAGGCCGCGTAGCGCCATCAACAGAAGGTGTATGACTGATGGCGCGTCGGCGCAGCCAAGGCAGGAACGTTCAGGGAATATTGTTGTTGGACAAGCCCGCGGGGATCACTTCCAACGCCGCATTGCAGACCGTCAAGCGCCTGTACCGGGCGCGCAAGGCGGGCCACACGGGCAGCCTGGATCCGCTCGCCAGCGGTCTGCTGCCCATCTGTCTGGGGGAGGCCACCAAGGTATCCGGGTTTTTGCTGGATGCAGACAAGCATTACTGGGTCCTGTGCCGTCTCGGCGAGAAGACCGCCACCGGTGACGCCGAAGGCGAGGTGCTCGAGCGCCGTTCCGTGGAAGGTATCGACGCGGCCGCCATCGAGGCCGTGCTGGACCGGTTCCGGGGACCGATCGAGCAGATCCCTCCCATGTACTCGGCGGTCAAGCACCAGGGGCAGCGTCTCTACAAGCTGGCGCGCCAGGGTGTGGAGGTGGAGCGCAAGCCGCGCAGTGTGGTCATCCACGAGCTGCGCATGGAGCGCTACGACGCACCGGAGCTGGAGATTGTGGTGCGCTGCACCAAGGGCACCTATGTGCGCACGCTGGCCGAGGACATCGGCGAGGCGCTGGGATGCGGAGCCCATGTGGCGCAACTCAGGCGCCTGGGGGTCGGGCCCTACGCCCAGAACGACATGATCACCCTGGAGCAGCTACAGGCTCTGGCCGAGCAGGGCCTGCCCGCTCTGGACGAGCGGTTGCTGCCCCTGGAAAGCGCCCTGACCCAGTGGCCCGAGGTGCGCCTGTCGGCGGATGCCGCGTACTACCTGCTCCAGGGCCAGCCGGTGCTGGTGCCGCGCGCTCCCACCAGCGGCTGGGTGCGGTTGTACGGCAGCGAACAGGGCTTCCTGGGCATGGGGGAGATCCTGGACGATGGCCGGGTTGCCCCGCGACGGCTGCTCAGCACCGCTTGAACAAGGGCTTGCGGCTTGTCGCCGGTACGGCCCCCCGGTTACAATAGTCTGCTTCTAAATACAGACAGTTGGAATATCAGCTTTTCCGGAGTATCTACCGATGGCTTTGAATACCGAACAGAAGGGCCAGATCGTACAGGACTTCCAGCTTGCGGCGGGAGACACGGGATCTCCGGAGGTGCAGGTAGCGCTGTTGTCCGCCCGCATCCAGGACCTCACCGCGCACTTCAACCAGCACAAACAGGACCATCATTCGCGCCGCGGGCTGCTGCGGATGGTGAACCAGCGCCGCAAGCTGCTGGACTACCTGAAGCGCAAGGACACGCAGCGCTATCAGGACCTGATCGCCCGGCTCGGCCTGCGTCGCTGACCGTCCCCCCCATCGCGTGACCCCTGCTTTGAGGCCAAGGATACATTCGTGAGTTCACCCAAACCGATTACCAAGACGTTTCAGTACGGCGACCACACCGTCACGATGGAAACCGGCGAGATCGCGCGCCAGGCCAGCGGAGCGGTGTTGATCAACATGGCGGACACCGTGGTGCTGGTCACCGCAGTGGGCATCAAGGAAGCCATCGAGGGCCGGGATTTCTTCCCCCTCACCGTCAACTATCAGGAACGGACCTATGCGGCCGGTCGCATTCCGGGCGGCTTCTTCCGCCGCGAGGGCAGGCCCAGCGAGAAGGAGACGCTCACCGCCCGCCTGATCGACCGTCCTCTGCGCCCGCTGTTCCCGAAAGGCTTCACCAACGAAGTCCAGGTCATCGCCACCGTACTGTCGGTGAACAACGACATCGATCCGGACATTCCGGCCATGATCGGCGCGTCGGCCGCTCTGGCGGTGTCCGGGCTGCCGTTCAACGGGCCCATCGGCGGTTGCCGGGTGGGCTATGAAAACGGCAGTTATATTCTCAACCCCACCAATGCCCAGTTGAAGACCTCCGAGCTGGACCTGGTGGTGGCGGGTACCGACCAGGCCGTGCTGATGGTGGAATCCGAAGCCAGGGAGCTGCCCGAGGACGTCATGCTGGGCGCCGTGCTGTTCGGGCACGAGCAGCTGCAGACCGTCGTCCAGGCCATCCGCGAACTGGCGGAAGCGGCCGGCACCCAACCCTGGAACTGGCAGGCGCCCGAGAAGGACGAGAGCCTGGCCAATGCCGCCGCCGAAGCGGGTGGCGCCGATCTGGAAGCCGCCTACCAGATCAAGGAAAAGCAGGAGCGCTACGACCGGCTGAGCGACATCCGTTCGTCGATCGCCGCCAAGCTGACCTCGGAAGAGGGCGGCAGCTGGCCGGCCGAAGGCGTACGTGGCGCCATCGAATCCCTGGAGAAGAAGATCGTCCGGGGCCGCATCATCGCCGGTGAGGCGCGTATCGACGGGCGCGACAACGGCACTGTGCGGCCCATCACCATCCGTACCGGTGTGCTGCCCCGCACCCATGGCTCGGCTGTGTTCACCCGGGGCGAGACCCAGGCCATGGTGGTCACCACCCTGGGCACGGCCCGGGATGCGCAGATCATCGACGCCATCGAAGGCGAACGCCGTGAACCGTTCATGCTGCACTACAACTTCCCGCCCTACTGCGTGGGCGAGACCGGCATGGTGGGCAGCCCCAAGCGCCGTGAGATCGGCCATGGCCGGCTCGCCAAGCGCGGCGTTCAGGCGGTGATGCCCACTCAGGAGGACTTCCCCTATACCCTGCGCGTGGTGTCGGAGATCACCGAGTCCAACGGCTCCAGCTCCATGGCCAGCGTCTGCGGCACCAGTCTGTCGCTGATGGATGCCGGTGTGCCCATCAAGGCGCCGGTGGCGGGCGTGGCCATGGGCCTGATCAAGGAAGGCGACCAGTTCGCCGTGCTCACCGACATCATGGGTGACGAGGACCACCTGGGCGACATGGACTTCAAGGTGGCCGGCACCACTGACGGCGTGACCGCACTGCAGATGGACATCAAGATCCAGGGCATCACCAGGGAGATCATGGACAAGGCCCTGCAGCAGGCCCACCAGGCCCGCCTGCACATCCTGGGCAAGATGAACGAGGCCATCGCTTCGCCCCGTTCCGAGATGTCCGAGTTCGCGCCGCGCATCATCAGCTTCCGTATCGACCCGGAGAAGATCCGTGACGTCATCGGCAAGGGTGGCGTGACCATCCGCTCGATCACCGAAGAAACCGGCGCCAGCATCGACATCAGCGACGACGGCACCGTGCGGGTCGCTTCGGTGGACAAGGCGGCGGGCGAGGAAGCGCGTCGGCGCATCGAGCTCATCACCGCCGATGTGGAAGTCGGCATGATCTACGAAGGTCGGGTGGCCAAGCTGATGGACTTCGGCGCCTTCGTGACCATCCTTCCGGGCAAGGACGGCCTGGTGCACATTTCCCAGATCTCCGACGAGCGCGTGCAGAACGTGAGCGACAAGCTCAAGGAAGGGGACATGGTCCGGGTCAAGGTGCTGGAGGTGGACAAGCAGGGTCGCATCCGCTTGAGCATGAAGGCGGTCGGCGACGAATAGCGCCGGCATCCGCCGCATACGGAAAAGAAAAGGGGCCTCAACGGCTAGCCGTTATACAAAGGTGTTGCCGGGGCAACGTATCAATCCGCAGAGGCCCAAATCAGATCGAGTAAAAACGCTCCAGGCGACAGCAGGAAGATTTCTTGGAAACGTTTCAACGGAAAACGGCCCATGCACAGTGTGCATGGGCCGTGAACATTTTTCGTTGAAGAAGCCTTGGGTGCTCGGCACCATATTCGTGCCTAGCGGGGGCGTCCTTCTAGCAATTCAGGGTGCTCCTCGTGGAGGCCGGCGTCGACGAACGCCTGCACCAACTCATCGTCTTTTAGGTTGTCGAAACCAGTAAATCCATGTTTCGCAAGGTCCAAGCGGTCGCTCTTGTGTTGCGCCAGACGACTCTCCAGGTCTTCGACACAAAGTTCCATCAACCTATTTCTGATATCCGACGTCAATGGCATCGGGCTGCCCTCCTGTAGTCATAGGGGTCGACATGTATAGCGCGCGGCCTCGCTAGGCGTCCGCGTGACGGCGATCAAGCAGCAACACCTTTGTGTAACGCCTAGCCTCAACGGCCCCTTTTCGTTGTAGCGGACGGCGCGCTCGGCCGGCCGCTCCCCCCTTACCTCCCCCCGGAGTTCTCAGCGGTTCCCGAAGCCGGCGTCGGCCAGCATTTCGGGCAGCGGGGTCGGCAGGCCGGTGTC
>DATFML010000085.1:0-2151 GCA_035266965.1 Gammaproteobacteria bacterium | reverse complement strand
GGCGATCGCAGAAGGCTTTACGGTCCTGACGTTCTGAGTCTGCCGGTCGGGCCGCGCGGGCAAAGAGGGCCGTAGACTGACCGCGCCCGGAAACTATCTCAGAATCATCGTGGCTCGGGCGGTCGGGACGAAGCGGCGATTACGCGGGGCGCGTCGTTTACACGGGTGAATGAGCGCCGCAGCGCGATGCGCAACGCAGGATTGGCGGGCGAGAGGCATTTTGAGATGGCACCGGTCAATGGCGGCCCGGCCCGTGCAAGCCCGGACTGCCGGAGGTCGCGTCGTTGCCTACCGCGCCGCGGCATCGAGACAATGACGGGCGTTCAATGCAGATGCGTTTAACCCAGATGACTGAGAGGGCAGGTTGCGATGACTGAGAAGAATCCGGAAGGCGCTGGTCGCGACTCGCGAATTGCCATCATCACCGGAGCGACATCCGGTATCGGGGAAGCAACCGCCAGAAAGTTCGTGGCGGCGGGTTTCAGCGTGGTCGGTAATGCCCGCCATGCGGAGGCGCTGCGCGCGTTGGAACGGGAACTGGGCGATGCATTTGTGGGCGTTGCCGGTGACGCGGCCGACATCCAGGTGTTGGACAGCCTGTTCGAGACGGCGCTCGAGCGCTTCGGGAAGCCGGCGGACATCGTGGTGGCGAACGCCGGCCGGGGCCTCGGCGGCTCGGTCACGGACGCGGAGCTGTCGAAGTTTGAGGACATAACAAAGCTGAACGTCACCGGTGCCCTGGCGCTGCTTCAGAAGGCGGCGCGCAGTATGGTGGAAACTCAAAAAACGCGGTTCCCGGATCAGGCGGCCGACATCGTCGTCATCGGTTCGGTGGTCGGCCGGCACATATCTCCCTTCAGTGCGGTCTATGGGGCCACCAAGTTTGCTGTGCACGGGCTCGCGGAAGGGCTGCGCCGTGAGGTCGGGCCGCAGGGCGTGCGGGTCTCGCTGGTGGAGCCGGGGGTGGTGGTCAGCGGTTTCCAGAATGCGGCGGGCTATGACGATGAACAGGTGAAGCATTTCGACGATGCGTTCGGACCGTTGTTGTACGGCGATGATGTGGCCAATGCCATTCAAGCCATTGTCACTCAGCCGCCCCATGTCCATATCAGCAATGTCATGGTTCGTCCGACCCGTCAGGATTACCCGTGACGGCGCGGCGCGCGGCCCGGGGGGCGCAGGAATCGGACCGAAGCGGCGCATGGGGAACGTACGCCGAGGTCGGCCGCTGTCGTTGCCCGGGCGCGGGAGCGTGGTAGGCCGGGAGCATGACGTGCGCTGTTGGCGCACCCGCAGCGATGCAGGTCAGGACCGGGGCGCGGCCAGGCGCAGCCGCCTGTCGAATTCGGCGCGGATGCGCTCTTCCAGCCAGTAGTGGGGCCGCCAGGGCAGGGTTCCGCTCACAAACCCGACATGCCCGCCGCTGTCGGACAATTCCAATGTGACCTGTGGAGACAGTTCGTCGTCGGCGGGTACGGCTTGCGGCGTCATGAACGGGTCGTCCAGTGAGTGGATGATAAGAGTGGGAACGGTGATGGTGGCCAGGAACTGCCGGCTGCTGCAGCGGCGATAGTAGTCGTCGGCGTTTCGGAAGCCGTGCAGGGGTGCGGTGACCTGATCGTCGAACTCGCGGAACGTGCGCATGGCTGCCAGCTTGTGCACCGCAATCGGCAACTCCATGCGGCGCGCTTTCAGTCGCACGGAACGACGCAGCCTGCCCAGCAGGTGCCATTGGTAGCTGCGGGAGAAGCCGCGCCTCAGTCGCCGGCCCGCCTGGCTCAGCTCGAACGGCACGGACACCGCGACGGCGGCATTCACCGGAGCGTCGGCGCCTTGCTCCCCCAGCCACTTCAAGAGCGCGTTGCCTCCCAGGGAGTAGCCCAGGGCGAAGAGCAGACGATCCGGGTGTCGGCGTCTGAGTTCCCGTACCACCGTATCCAGGTCACCGGTTTCACCGGAATGATAGCTGCGGGGCAGGCGGTTGGGTTCACCGCTGCAGCCGCGAAAATGCATCAGCACGACGCGGTAGCCAGCGGCGGCCAGGGTGTTGACGATGCCGGCGGCGTAGGGCGAGCGGATGGACCCTTCCAGGCCGTGCAGCACCAGCACCAGCGGGCCGTCGGCCGGACCTGCCCAGTCCAGATCCAGGAA
>DATFML010000084.1:0-4358 GCA_035266965.1 Gammaproteobacteria bacterium | reverse complement strand
CCGTCAGCGTCGTCTTACCATGGTCCACGTGACCAATCGTACCCACGTTTACATGCGGCTTCGTACGTTCATACTTTCCCTTGGACATCTGGATGATCTCCCCAATCAGTTGAGTCTGTGATTCAGAATCCGATATGCCGGGTTCGAAGCACTAGGTGAGACGACGCCACCCGGACCACACGCGACCTGGCGGGGAATACTCCGTCCACCAGCCAAGAAAATGGAGCCCATAACCGGATTTGAACCGGTGACCTCTTCCTTACCAAGGAAGTGCTCTACCGACTGAGCTATATGGGCCGGACAACCAGCTTCGGCGGCCTGCAGGCGCCGCCGGATACCACCAATCATTGGAGCGGGTGATGGGAATCGAACCCACATCATCAGCTTGGAAGGCTGAGGTTCTACCATTGAACTACACCCGCCAGGACTGAAAACCCGCCACAAGGCAAAAGGGACCGCCGGCCCGCCGCCGCGCCCTGATATAATCCGATCTGGTGGAGGGGGGAGGATTCGAACCTCCGAAGGCTGAGCCGTCAGATTTACAGTCTGATCCCTTTGGCCACTCGGGAACCCCTCCGCGAGCGTAAGCGGCGTATTTTGGGCCACAACCCGGCGGGTGTCAACACCCGTAACCTCCTTGTGTATCGTCATTTTTTCCTCGGCGGCCGGCGCCCGGTCACGGCCCGGCGAAGGCGACGCTGCGCGCTCGCGCGTGAGGGGCATTTCCCCATGACCGCTGCGGCTGCCTCTGCTACGATGCTCCCCCGTCGCGGCTCGCCGCATCCCAGTGGCGCAGCGCATCCGAGGGCGGCCGAACGGACCCCGGTAACCGTTTATTTTTTCACAGGTGCTATCACGATGAAAGTCACAATTTACGGCTCCGGCTATGTCGGCCTGGTGACCGGGGCCTGTCTTGCCCAAGCCGGCAACGACGTGCTCTGCGTTGATGTCGACCCGCGCAAGATCGAGATGCTCAACCGGGGCGAGGTACCCATATACGAGCCCGGGCTGGACGATATGGTGGAGGAAAACCGCCAGGCGGGCCGGCTGGCCTTCACCCTGGATCCTGCCGCGGGCGTGGCCCACGGCCTGTTCCAGTTCATCGCGGTCGGCACCCCGCCCGACGAGGACGGTTCCGCGGACCTGCAGCACGTGCTGGCAGTGGCCCGCAGCATCGGCGAGCATGTCAACGACTACCGGATCGTGGTGAACAAGTCCACGGTGCCGGTGGGCACCGCCGACCGGGTCCGCGAGACCCTGCAGGAGGTGCTGGACGGACGCGGCCTGCAGCTCGAGTTCGACGTGGTCTCCAACCCGGAATTCCTCAAAGAGGGCGCGGCCATCGAGGATTTCATGCGTCCCGACCGCATCGTGGTGGGCACCGACAACCCGCGCACCACGGAACTGCTGCGCGCCCTGTACGCTCCGTTCAACCGCAGCCATGACCGGCTGCTGGCCATGGACATCCGCTCGGCCGAGCTGACCAAATACGCCGCCAACGCCATGCTCGCCACCAAAATCAGCTTCATGAACGAGCTCGCCAACGTGGCCGAGCGACTGGGCGCGGATATCGAGAGCATTCGCGTCGGCATCGGGTCCGATCCGCGCATCGGGTACCAGTTCATCTATCCCGGCGCCGGCTACGGCGGGTCCTGCTTTCCCAAGGACGTGCGGGCCCTGGAGCGCACCGCCTCCCAGTCCGGTTACACCCCTACCCTGCTGCGCGCCGTGGAAACAGTCAACGACGCCCAGAAGCACCTGATTTTCGACAAGATCGCCTCCCATTTCGCAGGCGACCTCGAGGGCCGCACAGTGGCCCTGTGGGGGCTGGCATTCAAACCCAACACCGACGACATGCGCGAAGCGTCCAGCCGGGTGCTCATGGAGGCCCTGTGGGCGGCGGGCGCCACCGTGCGGGCCCACGACCCGGTGGCCATGGATGAAGCCCGGCGACTGTACGGCGAGCGCAGCGACCTGGTGCTGTGCGAGACGCCCGAAGCCGCCCTGGACGGCGCGGAAGTGCTGACCGTCATCACCGAATGGACGGTGTATCGAAGCCCGGACTTCGAGCGCCTGCGCGACGCCCTGAAGGAACCGGTCATCTTCGACGGACGCAATCTCTACGACCCGGGCCTGCTGGCCTCCATGGGCTTCACCTACTATTCCATCGGCCGCCGGCCGGCAGGCGCGTGAGGGCCGGGCCCGGCGGCGCCCTCCCCGCTGAGCGCAGCACCCCGCCCTCTCATCCACCCGCACGCACAAGGCATAGCCAGAGGGCGATTCACGGCCGCTGACGGATGCAGCCTGCACATGTCGGGGATTTGCGGCGCCTCCACAGGCCCCGGCAAGCGCCGGCTGCGAGGCGGTTCGCGGGTCAGATGTGGCGGCTGAACTGGCTGTGTCGGGCGCCTTCCAGCAAGGCCGCAAAATTTTCCGCGCTCAGGTGCAGAAGACGCTCATGGTCGCCCGCCTCGATGAACACGTCGGGCTGCTCGGCCAGGGCCCCGTCGACGATCGCCTCCAGCCCGTAGGCAGCCGCCGCCGGCGGGATCGCGCCGGTTTCGCAGTCTTCGAACATCACGTCCACCTCCTGCTCGGTGGCAAGGCCCAGACTGCGGTTGAGCTGGCGGTGCAACTCGCCCAGGTCCAGACGGTGGCTTGCAGGCAGCACCGCCAGCAGGTAGCCCTCTTCGTCCTCCAGAACCACCGTCTTGGCAAGCCGGGCGCCGGGAATGTGGGCCCGTTGCGCCGTCTCCATGCTCGATCGGCTGTGGGAATGGTCGACCACTTCGTAGGAGATATCGTGCTCCTGGAGATAGTCCGCCAGACGCGCCGCGATCGCCATGGTGCACCCCCTATCGGCAGCCGCTGTGCTGCCGTCACAAAGTATAGTGCAGCCGCAACCTCGCAGGAGGCAGGCGACATCAGCGTCGGGCCGGCAAAGGGAGGGCCGGATCGACGATCCAGCCCTCCGAAGCGCGCATGGCGCACGGCATTCCCAAGCGGCCGCCCGTGCTCCGATAGCCCCAGGCGGCCTGCAGGGCACAAATAACGGCGTCGAGGCCATCGCCTTCGCGGTCACCCACCAATTCGTCGATCAACGTCGCAGCCGGCAAGGCGAGGCGCAGTCCGTAGTGCCGCAAGGCCGCATTCCCCGCCAGCGCGCCGAGCAGTGCGCGGCGCACGTCAGTCTGCCCGGCCGCCCTGATCCCACGGCCTCCCTTGTAAGGACGCCGGCCGACCAATGCGCGCACGGCGAGGGCCGGATAGACTTCCACCACTTGCGTGCCGGCCGCCGCCCGCGGCCGGCAGGGCCAGACGCTGACGCCGGACCGGCATAGCCGGCCGGCACCCTCTATGAACATCAGCCCCACCGGCGGGCGGGTGACGTTGAGGGGACTGGCAGCGCTCGCCAACCGGTCGGCCGCACGCTTGAGGTCTTTGTGTCCAACGGGCTGGCCGGCCTTGAAATCCGACACCGCCGTCCGGAACCCCTGCCGGCCCAGAGCAGCGAAGTGTTCCACATACCCCTGCCAGTCAGCGGGCGCCGCCAGGGCGGACACGAAGGCTGCCGGCAGACCGAAAGGGAAATCCAGGCCCGCCAACCAGGGTCCGGGACGGCTGAGAAAAGCCTCGAAATCGGCGAGCACCGACCAGCGCTCCAGCCCCACCAAGCGCAGCCGCGGGCCCCGCAGCTCGCACGTCGCACAAACGATCGGCTTGCGCGGTCCGGGCGCGCTGGTGAAATCGATGCCGTGGACCCTGGGGGACCCCATCATGGCGCATCCCATTTGCCGGTCAGCCCGACGGACGCCCTCCACGGCGCACGGTACCGGCACCGAAACGCGCTTCGATGCGATCGGCTACCGCATCCAGGCGACTGTGCTTTTCGCGCCCGCTGTCGCTGAACAACTCCCCCTGGGCCGAGTCGCCCGTGAAACCGCTGACACCCATGCCCAGCAGGCGCACTGGCGGATGGCGGCGCGGCAGGCGGGTCGTCAACAGCTCCGTGGCGGCGCGGCTCAGCTCCGTGGTGATGTCGGTGGCTGTCGGCAGCGTGCAGGCGCGGGTGACGGTTCGGAAATCGGCAAAGCGCACCTTGATCTGCACCGTACGCGCCTTCAATCCGGTGCGGCGCAGACGCTGCGCCACCTGGTCCGTGAGCTCCAGCAACCAGCTGCGCAGCACACCGGCGTCCTCGATATCCACGGCGAAGGTGGTTTCATGGGAGATGGACTTGGCCTCGTGCTCGGCCACCACCGGACGTGGATCGATGCCGTGGGCGAGATTCCACAGGTGCGCTCCCATCTTGCCGAAATGGGTCTCCAGCAGCGCCGGTGGGTACTGGCGCAGCTGCC
>DATFML010000083.1:0-2590 GCA_035266965.1 Gammaproteobacteria bacterium | reverse complement strand
CCACCCTGGATCCCACTTTGCGGCGCCTGGATGTGCCTGAAATCGGCCCGCTGGTGCTGGCGGATACGGTGGGTTTCATCCGGCACCTGCCCCATGACCTGGTGGCCGCGTTCCGGTCCACCCTCGAAGAGACCCTGGAAGCCAACCTGCTGCTGCATGTCATCGACGCCGGCGACGAGCAGCGCCGTGGGCATATCGAGCAGGTCAACCAGGTGCTGACCGAGATCGGGGCGAATTCGGTGCCACAGTTGGAGGTTTACAACAAGATCGATATGCTCGGCGAGGCGCCGCGCCTGGAGCGCGATGCCGACGGGGCGGTGCGACGGGTGTGGCTGTCGGCAGCCACCGGGGCGGGCATGGAGCTGCTGGAATCGGCGGTGGCGGAATTCTTCCGTGGGCAGCTGGCCAGCGGCTGGCTGTGCGTGCCGCCCAGTGCAGGCCGGTTGCGGGCCCGTCTGTACGGCGTCGGCACCGTGCTGAACGAACGCGTCGATGAGAAAGGTAACTGCTGGATGAAACTGCGCATGTCGCGTCGCGAGCTGGATCACCTGTGTCGGGGACAGGGTCTGGAATGCGTGCTGGAGTCCGAGGCGCGGGGGGAATTCCTTGCGGGAGCCTCCCAAGCCCCATAAAATCACCCCCCTTGGCTACCGTTCCGATGAATTGCGTGGCAGATTTGTCCCCCGCGGCGTGGTGTTCTGCGCCCGTGGGAAACGCCGGCGGCGGTATCCTGCAATCCAGACGGACGGCAACGACGGAGTATTAGAATGGCCTGGAACGAACCGGGTGGCGGTAATCGGGATCCCTGGGGCGGCCGGGGTGGTGGTGACCAGGGCCCACCGGACCTGGACGAAATCGTCCGCAAGATGCAGGAACGGTTCGGGCGGCTGTTCGGCGGCCGCGGTGGCGGTGGCGGTGGCGGCTCGCGCGGCTCCGGCTCCTTCGGCATCGGCATTGTGGCAGTGATCGCGCTGGTGGCGTGGTTGGCGTCGGGCTTCTATATCATCGATCAGGGCAAGCGCGGCGTGGTGCTGTTGTTCGGCGCCTATGAGACAACCACCCTGCCGGGCCCCCACTGGCATGTCCCCTATCCGGTGGAGACGGTCAAGAAGGTCGACGTGGAGCAGCGCCGGTACGTTGAGGTGGGTTACCGTTCCGCCAGCGGCCGGGCCACCAAGATCGTGCCGGTGCCTCGCGAGGCGCTGATGCTCACCCAGGACGAAAACATCGTCAACGTACAGATTGCCGTCCAGTACCAGGTCAAGGATCCGCGCGCCTATCTGTTCAACGTGCGCGATCCGGAAGGGGTGCTCAAGCAGGTCGCCGAGAGCGCGGTGCGCGAAGTGGTGGGCAAGAGCAAGATGGATTTCGTGCTCACCGAAGGGCGCAGCGAGGTGGTCGCCAAGACCAAGGCGCTGATGCAGCACATCCTCGACCAATACCATACGGGCCAGATGGTGGTCAACGTGACGCTGCAGGATGCTCAGCCTCCGGACCAGGTCCAGGCGGCGTTTTCCGACGCCATCAAGGCGCGCGAGGACGAGCAGCGCCTGAAGAACGAGGCGCAGGCCTATGCCAACGGCGTGATTCCGGTGGCCCGCGGCAACGCCGCACGGGTGCTGGAGGAAGCGAACGGTTACAAGCAGCGGGTGGTGGCACAGTCCAAAGGCGACACCAAGCGCTTTCTGGAACTGCTGACGGAATACGACAAGGCGCCGGCTGTAACCCGCGAGCGCATGTATCTGGACACCATGCAGGACGTGTTGTCCAAGAGCAGCAAGGTGCTGTTGGATGTCAAAAAGGGCAATAACCTGATCTATCTGCCCCTGGACAAGCTTATTAAGAACAACAACAACAGCAGCAGCAAGCAGCCTGCCCAGTCGCAGGCCCAGCAGACCAACCAGACGAGCTCTTCCAGCAACGGGCAGAGTTCGTCTTCCCGCAATGATGTCCGTTCCGGGCGGGAGACGCGCTGATGTCCAAGACTGCAACCATTACGATCGGGGTCGTTCTCGCCGCCTTGGTGGTGGCGTCATTTTCGGTATACACGGTGGCCCAGTGGCAGAAGGCGATCCTGTTCCGCCTGGGCGAGGTGGTGAAGACCGACGTCAAGCCCGGCATCCATTTCAAGCTTCCGTTCGTCAACAACGTCATGAAATTCGACGGGCGCATTCTCACCCTGGACATGGAACCCGAACGGTTTCTGACCAGCGAAAAGAAGAACGTCATCGTCGATTCCTTCGTCGAGTGGCGCATCGCTGATGCCAAGACGTACTATACGAAGGTGCTCGGCGACGAGTTGCAGGCCCGTCAGCGCATCGAGCAGCTGATCAAGGACCGCATGCGCAGCGAATTCGGCAAGCGCACCATCAACGAGGTGGTGTCGGGCGAGCGCGCCCAGATCATGTCCATCCTGACCAAGAGCGCCAACAAGGCCGCCCAGCAGTTGGGCATTCAGATCGTCGATGTGCGCATCAAACGTATTGATCTGCCGGATGCCGTGAGCAGCTCCGTCTATCGGCGTATGGAAGCCGAGCGCGAGCGGGTGGCCAAGGAGTTCCGCTCCCGCGGCGCCGAAGCGGCCGAGCGC
>DATFML010000082.1:0-4303 GCA_035266965.1 Gammaproteobacteria bacterium | reverse complement strand
AAGTACGCCCAGCACGAAGACCCCGTGCCAGAGGCGGAACAGCCACAGACGGGTCGCCACATCCCGCGCACCCCGCAGATTGACGACTATCACCAAACCGCCTACCAGATAGCCAAGCCCCGGGGCCAGCCCGGACCGTTGACGCAGCAGCATCGCCTGCGCTAGCAGCAACACCCCGGTTGTCATTTCAGCGAACGCCGCGATGCCGGCGGCCGCGTACAGCACGTTTGACGCGGGCCATTGCCGTGCGGCAAACGGGATCGCCACGGCACAGCCAACCAACAACACACCCATGACAACCCACGCCGCACGTATCTCTCCTCGAGAGGGGCTCGCATGCAACAGGTTGATGTCATAGAGCGTGAGATTCATACGGTCTTCGCCGAACGCGCTCACGAATACGCCCTCGCGTCTGGTGTTAAAGGAGTGCGCTCACGTCCCGGCACCGTGACCCGGCGGCTCGGAACCGGCGTCGGGTTTGCGGCCTTGAAGTGGGACGGAGACGCGGGGAATACGGGGCAGCCCGGTACGCAGGGAAGCGGATTGCACGAACCCGGCGGGAATTGGGCCGCTGCAGCGGCTGACGGGTCTCCAACGGATATTCTTGGTGCCAGGGCAGGCGGATGGAAATGGTCAACCAGCGTTCCGGGTCCAGCATAACTAACCCCGTATGCTGGCGTCCCTGTCAGCCGGCGATCTGCGATGAAGTGTGATTGTCGTCACATATAGCGGGCGCTCCGCCCGTTTCTTTAAGCTTTCGTGACATTGCGATGGAAAGGTGAAATCCACGTTGACCATTGTCTGGATGTCGGGACGTCTCACGCCTTTTACCGGCCCCCCATTGGCTCGATCGCAGCGGGGACGGATGAGGTGGTGGCGTGATCGCCATGCTGCCGTCCGGTGGGCGACAGCTCGCGCTCGGATCGTGCCCTGCCAACCATTCGGAATGGCGTTGTGCGGGCTCGGAGCGCCCATCTTCCGGGCCGGGGCCTCCCGAGACTCTGCTGCGACTGTCGTTCAGCATTCATTCAGCTCGACCCGCTTAGCATGGCACCAAGGTTCAGGCGTTGGCTGCTTTGCGGATATGCAGCCGTCGCCATTTCACCATGGAGGAGACCGGCAATGAAGAGAATGGCATTTACGGTGGCGATACTGGTTGCGGTGCTGGTCAGCTTTCCGCGTCCGGCACATGCGGACGACGATGATGTCGGTGCGGCAGCGCTGGGGTTTTTCCTGGGAACCATGGTTGGCCCGCCACCGGTTGTCTATGGCTCCCCACCCGCCGTCGTCTATGAGCGGTCACCCCGCGTCGTGGTGCAAGTCCCCGGCGGGCGTTATGGCGGATACCGGCGGCCGCCTGTCTATGGTTACCGCTTTCGCAGCTACCCACATCACGAGTGGCGCGAGCGCTGGCACCACCGTCATGGGCATAGACACCGGCACGGCTACAGCCGCCACCACTGGCGGCACTGGGACGATGACTAGAATTTAGGGCCTGTTAACGCCATAGGGGTCATCGTGCCCGCTATGGCGTTAACAGGCCCTCGGAACGACCGGTTGGGCCGGATCCGAACATGCCGAATCGACTGGTGCGCGAATCCCTTGATCTGCCGCGGGTTTCGCCGTGGAGGCAACAGATGGACGAAGAGATCAGAAAGAAGATTCTCACGCTGTTGGACCAACACCGGATCATGACGATTGCCACCCTGAGACCGGATGGTTGGCCGCAGGCAACGACGGTCGGCTACGTGAACGAGGATCTCACCCTCTACTTTCTCTGCGGCCTGGACAGCCAGAAGGCATCGAATCTGGCACGGGATGACCGCGTATCACTGACCATCGACCACGACACACCGGATCTCATGGCCATCACGGGCCTGTCCATGGCGGCGCACGCCCAGGCCGTGGTAGACCCGGTGGAGGCCGACAAGGTGCTGAAGATGCTTCCGTTGAAGTACCCTGAGCAGTCGTCTCTGCCGGTGTCGATGCCTACACCGGAGGAGGTCCGGATATTCCGCGTGAGCCCGACGGTCATCTCCGTGCTCGACTACTCAAAAGGCTTCGGGCATACGGACCTCGTTACCTGCTGAACACACACGTCCTTGCCGCGCGGTCCGGCCGGGCCGCGGGTCGGGCCCACAGCGGCGCCTCCCGGCGGGGAGACCGTACTCGCTGGCGCGAGAACCTCGCAACGACACGATAAGGCGTATTGCAGGGCTTTATTTGGGAACAGTGGGCAACCATGCTTGATGATGGCTACCGGCGGGGAGAAGCGGTGCCGGTCGGTAATGGCGACCCGGGCGGCAGCGGACCGGGCCGCTACGCCTGACAATACGCCCTAGCCGGATCGGGTATGGGAACTCTTCAGGCGTATCGGCAGCCAGTGAACTTCGATATTGCTGAGGCGGCGATCCGGTGTAACCCGGCGGTCCTCCGCTACCAGCGTGCCGTGGCGATCCACGAACGGGTAGCTGAGCGGCACGTTTCTTACCCAGCTTCGGCGATCCTTCATGGTGCGACGTTCAGCCATGACCATGTGACTCCTTTGCTGCCGCGTTTTCTGTTTATTCGCGTGCGGAAGCATAACGGTAAACGCATACGCTCATATGTTGCACCACCCGGCGCGTCGTGTCGATGTTTGGGCCGTTGTTGGTGCGGGCCGTTACCCTGAACGCGCCTTCCGGTTCACTCCATTCAGTCATGAGTCAACCCGGTTAATGCTTCACGCAATTCAATGCAACGCAACGGAAGGGCGAACAGGGGCCGGACGTACACCGTCGCACAACGCCGGTCGCGGTGTCGGATGACAGCCGGGCATAGATCTCGGGCGGCGGGGCGTGTCGCCGATGGGGAAACGCTTCCAGGGCGGCTGCGCACGGATCGATCGAGCGGATGATCACCTGACGCAGAGGCGCAGGCAAGCGCAGTTCGCACGGGTAAATGCGCACCGCCGCGTCACCGTCAACGCGGGATCGGCGGGTGTGACGCATTTCGGGACAGGTGTTAGAAACTCCACCCCATGCGCACGCCCATGACCCAGTCGCCGGTCTGGGCCGGGTCGAACCCGGCGTGCGCGATATGCTGTAGATCCGCCGTCAGGGTCACGTTCCGGTACACGGGGAAACGCACATAGACCTCGGCCTGGGTCAGCGCCGCATGGGAACCGGGCAACCGGTTCGACGGGAAGGTACGACCCACCGCGGCGCCGACCACCGCCTTTCCAAACGGATGGCTGTAGGCCACGGCGGCGAAGCGGGCAGGCACTTGCACGCGGGGATCGGCCCAACCGAGTCGCAGGTTCCACCGGCCTCCGGCGGCACTGCCGGACAGATTACCGTACAGGCCGCGGGCGCGCCCTTTGGCGAGACGCTCGTCGTCGACGCCGTCCCCGTCGTCGTCATGGTGCCGGCTGTTGACCCATGCGCCCAGGTTGGCCGCCAGGCCGGCCCCCGACCATTGCAGCTCCAACGCGCCGAACAGGCCGTTGCCGTGCCGCGCGGGCTGGAAGGCGGCGCGGTAGCGCGGCTCCACGCCGGTGGCGTTGACCGCTACGGCCGCCAACCCGAAACCGCGTCCCAACCCGACGTTGTAGGCAGCACCGAAGCTGGCGCTGGGCAGGTCGATGGTGGGGCTGTGAACGAAACTCGCCCCCAGGAACTGGGTGAACTCGTCGCTGGCCACGTCGTTGCCGTCCAGCCAACCGGTGACATCCAGGAGCCCGACCGCAAGCGATCCGTTGCCGGCAGGATGCCGATAGAACGCCTGCCAGGCCACGATCCGCCCGCGCTCATCCGATCCTACCGATTCCCCCACTGATGCGTTGGCTACCGCCAGCACACTGCTTACGCCGTTGCGGGGAGGCGTGCTGCTGCCCTTGAGCTCCAGCTCGAGAGCGCCTGCGCCGACCGGCAGGCTCAGTGCCATATCCACCGCCGCATTGGCTTCACTGTCCAGCCCGCCGCCCCCCAGGTCCGAGCGTACCGCTTGCTGCCAGGTACCGATCACGACACCCGCCACGGACGGACGCTCGGCCGCCACAACGCCGCCGACCCCGTTCGACAGAAAACAACTGACTCCGGCCAGGCCATGGTAAAGCCGGGCCAGCCCCGAAACTCTTCGAACCATTCGCCAACTTCCCCCTGTCACGCGGCGGCGGGTGGTCCGCCTCCCTGGACGGTACCGTTGGGTGTCCGTTGTCGCCCCGATCGCCGGCGTCCACCGGGCCCGTCCGGTCGGCGGGCCCGGGAACTGCTGTGGTGGCGAGCCACCAAGGCGAAAGATACTAATGCTAATCATTATCATT
>DATFML010000081.1:0-9206 GCA_035266965.1 Gammaproteobacteria bacterium | reverse complement strand
ACGGCTCCCTGGGCGCCCTGGTGGTTTTTCTGGTGTGGTTCTATGTCAGTGCCTACGTCATTCTGCTGGGCGCCGAGGTGGATGCCGAAATGGAACACCAGACCCGCGTGGACAGCACCGTCGGCCCGGACCGGCCCATGGGCGAGCGGGGCGCCCACATGGCCGACACGCTGGGAGAGAGCGCCGACGGCGACAATGCATCCTGATGCCGCCCCGCCGCGCACCCTGGTGGTGCCGCGTTCGTCAGAGCGAATCCCGCGTGGACGGTCGGCGGTCGTGGCGTGCGGATCCACCGTGGCGCACGTACGGCCGCCAGGCGGCAACGGCTACAACCTGATGGCATCGTGGAACCGGGCCCGGTACACGAGCCGCTTCTGCCCGTCGCTGTCTTCGAAATCAGACCGGTCATGCAAGACGTTGTTGCTGACCAGCCCCATGCCCGCTTCCAACCGTCCCCGCAGGACATAGCCCTGCTCGCCTTCCAGAATGGCGCCGAGCCGCGCCCGTGCAGCGTGGATCGGCGCGCTGTCTTTCCAGTGGGCATTGTGGCGGCGGGCCGTGAATCGCATGTGCAGGCGGCCGCTGCCGGGGTGCACGCTGAACACCGGTCCCGGGCGTTCCGGCCTGGCAACCCCACCCGTCTCCGTGCCGGGCGGTATGGTGAGGGCGAGCGGATCCATCAGAGCGCGGATGAAATCGGGATTTTCCCGGCGCAGGAGCAGGTAGGCGAGCTCGTGATCGAGCAGCGCATTGTCACCGCCCCGGGCCGCGGGACGGCTGCAGTGCAGGAGCAGCGCGCGGATCTGGCGTTCCGGGTCGTTGTAGTAGCCGTCGGTATGCCAATGGATGCGGCGGTTCGTGTAGGGGACGTATTTCATGCGCTCGCCATCGGCAGCCACCGTCAGACTGCTCAGGCCGTCGAAATCGCACAACCAGTTGCGGTCCAGCCGGGACAACCCGAAGCGCCTGGCGAGGGAAAGAGGAACGCAGCGGTCACGCCCGTCGAGCGTGGGGCCGGCGTAGATCACCATGTTGGCCCGCCGCAGACAATCCCGCATGGCCGTGTACTCGGATCTGGTAAGGCGCTGGGGATCCTTCACCTCGACAATCAACTCGTCGATGTTGGCGGGATAGCGCGCCAGCTTGGCTTCGCTCCAACGCTGGAACGCGGCATCGTCGTCCGGATCGAACGGCCCGCCTGGGCGGGCCGGAGGCAGGGGTAGGGCAACCATGACGTTCCTCTCGCAGCGACAGGGGATCGGGCAACTCATGATAGGGCGTGTCGGGCTGCCTCCAATTGACCCAGGTCAAGCCCATTCGGCGGGACGGGACCGCGGCCGCCGGAGAACGGCGCCCTCAGGGGGCCTCTGCACAGGCCGCTTCAGCGGCCTGTGCAGAGGTTCCTCAGGAGCCGCCTGGGTTGCGATGCTTTCGAAGCGGGGGTGGTCGAACGAACGTCGCCGGCGCCGGTCCAAAGGCTCGCGCCGACAGTCGTGCTGTGCGAGACTCTAGCCTGCATAGCGCGCCGGCATCCCGGATACTGGCGCGCTATTCAGGCTGGCGCCACATTCGACCGTTCAAGGGGACCGACATGGCATCCGACGAATCATCCAGGGAGCTGCACGTCATCCGTGCGATGAAGCGCGTGCTCACGGATATCGCAAAAGACACCTATACGCCGCCGGGGCAGAGGCATCCCCTGTCGGACAACACCATTCTGGGCATCCGGGACTGCCTGAGCCTGATCACCGCACGGGAAGTGGAACTGACCGAAGCGCAGGGCGAACCGATGAACATGCGGCCCCGCTACGCCGACGACCCCCAGCGACCGGTGGTGGTCCCCCTGAACCAGATCGGCCGCAAGACAAAGAAGCCGGCTGCCAGCGAAGACGGCGATCCCCACTGATCGCAGGGTATCTACCTCGTACACCTCCTCCGCCGGGAACAACCATTGATCGAAGGGGTCTACCGCTGCGAGTCGCTCGGAGAGACTCACACGCTTCGACCGGACAACGGCAGACCGTTCATATTAAGAGAGGAGGTGTCCCATGGGACACGCAACATCAGGATCCAGGAAGATGGCGGCGGCAGCCGGCGCACTGCTCGGAGCCGCCTTGTGCTTCGCCGGACCCGGCGCTGAGGCGGCCATCAGCGGTCCCCTGGCCAAGTCCGTAGCCCAGGGTAAACACGAATTTCTTCACGATACCTTCGGCAGCAACGGCATGACCTGCGCGGCCTGTCACCGTGCGGCGGGGATGGGTCCGACGGTCCTTCCCAACGGGCACAAGTTCCCGAGTCTCGCCAACGGCGCGGCCATCTTCCCGCGCTACAAGGCCCGTGCGCACAAGGTCATCACGCTGGAAGACCAGATCCGCGGATGCGTGGCCCATGGCCTGCACGGCAAGCCACCCGCCTACAACAGCACCGCCATGCGTTCCCTGGTCGCCTATATCACCTCGCTGTCCCAGGGCAAAGCCATCGATATGGGCGGCAAACCGAAATAGCGACCGGGATGCCGACCGGCAACACGCCGGCGCCGAGCGCCGGCGTCCCCCAACGCCTGTCACCCGGTACCACGGGATACGTGGCGACAGCCCTGGCCGGCACCGGCGTGCACCCTCGCAATTCACGCCGTCGGTCGCCCACCGCACACTGCAAGCGGTTTTGTTCGGAGTCCTCCCGCACTTCGCAATCTTGACGCACAGGCAACCACGTCTGCGCGACACCGTACTCTGCACCCCGCGGTTACGGGCAATGGCAGTCGTTTTATCGTCAAGCCCATTGCACTGATTTCACATGACTGCAGCAGGTGGCGCGCAACGTCAAGATTTACCGAAATCTTGAATTAGTATTTTAATATATGATTATATTTTTTTAATTTAACACTGGCCTCGTTATGAGGCATCCTGCCGATCTCAAGTACACCGACGTACGTATCAATCCGCAGCGGCAACCACGGCATCGACCCTGCGCAACCTCGCAGCCGGTTCCGCCGACACCCACGGGTCCAGCGACCCGGTTTCCGCCGCCGCACCCGTTCGCTGACAACGCGACGGAGACCCTGCACGGACGGCCGTCCGCGCCGGAACCGTCGCCTCCTCCAGACAGGGCCCGACATGACCAAGACCCGCAACACATACCGCAGGCTCGCCCGGCTTCTGGCCTTTGGTACGGTGGTGCTGCTCGGCGGCTGCAGCACCCGCAATTTCTGGCTGTTCCACCCCAAGGGACCGGTTGCGGGCGCCGAGCTGCATTTCATGACCGTGGACGTGGCCGTCATGCTCGGCATCATCGTTCCCACGGCGCTGCTGCTGATCTGGTCCCTGTGGCGCTACCGCGCCTCCAAAGGTACGGGACGCTACGACCCCACCTGGACCCACTCCACCGCCATCGAACTGCTGATCTGGGGGATACCGCTGCTCACCGTGGGCGTGCTGGGCTACTACTCCTACAAGGGCATCCACGAAGTGAATCCCTATAAGCCTACGGTGGTCGCCGACGGCGCCAAAGCCGCACCGCTGCAGGTGGATGTCATCACCACCGACTGGCAGTGGCTGTTCGTCTATCCCAAACAGCACATCGCCACGGTCGACGAACTGGTGGTCCCCGCCCACACACCGGTGCATTTCAAGCTGACGTCGGCCACCGTCACCAACAGCTTCTTCATCCCCCAACTGGTCGGCCAGATCTACGTCATGCCCGGCATGCGCACCAAGCAGTCCATGCTGGTCAGCGATCCCGGCACCTATCGCGGCTTCTCCGCCGCGCTCAGCGGCCCCGGCTTCTCCTGGATGCGATTCCAGACCCGGGCGGTGTCCGCAAGGGCCTTCCGTAAATGGGTGGCGCACACCGAGCACGCGCCGCGGCACCTGACCTATAGCGCGTTCGACAAACTCGCCAAACCCACCATCAACGTCCACCACAAGCCGAAGTACTACTCCCAGGTGCAGCCCGGGTTGTTCGACCACATCATCAAAGAAGTGAACAGTGGAAAGGTCTTCGCCACACCCATGGCCATGACCGCGCATATGTGAAGCCTTAAACCCACAAGGAGAGACCTGGCATGTTGGTTCATCTTCAAGGGCCCTGGACCCCGCTTATCGGGCGACTCAGCCTGCACCAGATTCCCTACGATAATCCCATCGTCGTAGGCGCCTTCATCTTCGCTCTGGCGGTGGCCGCCGTACTCGCCGGCGGCGTCACCTACTCCGGCAAGTGGGGTTATCTGTGGCGGGAATGGCTGACGACCGTCGATCACAAGAAGATCGGCGTCATGTACATCGTGGTGGGGCTGGTGATGCTGTTCCGCGGCTTCATCGACGCGGTGATGATACGCACTCAGCAGGTCATGGCAGTGGGCGTTCACTCCGCGGGACACCTGGGCGCCCTGCACGGCTATATGCCGCCCTACCACTTCGACCAGGTCTACAGCGCACACGGCGCCATCATGCTGCTGTTCGCGGTCACGCCCATTCTGGTCGGACTGATGAACGTCGTGGTGCCGCTGCAGATCGGCGCCCGCGACATGGCGTATCCGTACCTCAATGCGCTGGGATTGTGGCTGACCACGGCTGGCGCAGCCCTGATCATGCTGTCGCTGTTCGTCGGCGACTTTTCCCACGCCGGCTGGGTCGGCCTGACGCCGTTGACGGAGCTGCCGTACAGTCCGGGCGTAGGCGTCGACTACTGGATGTGGGCGATCCAGGTCAGCAGTGTCGGCACCACCATCGGTGCCATCAACCTGATCGCCACCATCGTCAAGATGCGTGCCCCCGGCATGAAGTGGTCCCGCCTTCCGGTGTTCACCTGGACGTCCATGGCAACCAACATCATCGGCGTCACCACCTTCCCCGTGCTTGCCGCCACGCTGTTCCTGCTGAGCCTCGACCGTTACCTGGGCACCCACTTCTTCACCGCGGGCATGGGTGGCAACCTGATGCTCTACACCAACCTGTTCTGGGTGTGGGGCCATCCGGAAGTGTACTTCCTGGTGTTGCCGGCCTTCGGCGTGCTCTCTGAAATCGTGCCCACCTTCTCGGAGAAGCCGCTGTTCGGCTACACCGCCATGGTGCTGGCGTCCCTGGGCATCGCCGGCGTTTCGTGGGCGGTGTGGCTGCATCACTTCTTCACCATGGGAGCCGGACCCGACGTCAACGCCTTCTTCAGCGTCTCCACCATGCTGGTGGGCATCCCCACCGGCGTGAAGGTGTTCAACTGGCTGCTCACCATGTACCGGGGGCGTCTGCGCTTCGATACGCCCATGCTGTGGGCCACTGCCGGCGTGTTCATACTGCTCACGGGCGGTCTGACGGGCATGATGCTGGCGGTACCCGCCATCGACTACCAGGTTCACAACAGCGTGTTCGTGGTCGCCCACTTTCACAACATGATCCTGGTCATCGCCTTCGCGATCATGGGCGCCATCAGTTACTGGTTCCCCAAGGTGTTCGGTTTCAAGCTGAACGAAGCCCTGGGTAGACGGGTGTTCTGGTACTGGACCGCGGCATCCATCATGGTGTTCGTGCCCATGTATACCCTCGGTTTCATGGGCATGACGCGTCGCCTTGACTACGTCTTCGATCCACGTTGGCGTGCGCTGCTCATTGCCGAGGAGGTCGGCATCGGGCTGTACTGGATCGCGACGTACTACCAGATCAAACAGCTGTACGTCAGCATTCGCGACCATCGCGCCAACCGGGTCGAGGCCGACGCCTGGGGGACCGCCCGCAGCATGGAGTGGATGACCCATTCGCCGGTGCCCTTCTACAACTTCGCCGTAACCCCGCGCGTACACGCCCGTGACGAATGGGCGTGGCGCCGTGAGCAGGGATTCACCAGCCTGCGTCCCGAGCGCTTCCAGGACGTTCACATGCCGAAGAACACGGCTGTACCGCTGGTGCTCGGGGCACTTTCGTTCGCGCTGGGCTTCGGACTGGTATGGCGCATCTGGTGGCTGACGGCTCTGTGCGTGGTCGCCATCGTGGCGGCCGTTATCCAACGTTCCTTCAACAAGGACACGGACTATGTCATTTCAGCCGCCGAAATCGAGCGACTGGAAAACGGTGCGTCCGTGGTGCCGCTGAAACCGCGGGCGCAACCGGTGCCGGCAGGCGGAGCCGCCGGCGGCGCCATCGCCTCTCGACAGGCGCCCTCCAGCAGGCACCCCGGAGACTGAGCACCGGCGCCGACAATCAATATCGTCCAATTTCCTGGAGTAGCATTTATGAGTTCACACACTGGCGAGAGCGTTGCCGCCGGCACGACGGTTCTCTGGGACGAGGGCCACCACGGCCACGACATGATCTCCACCCGAACCTTCGGGTTCTGGCTGTACATGCTCAGCGACGCCATGATCTTCGCGGCCTTGTTCACGGCCTATGCGGTACTCGGCCACAACTATGCGGGCGGGCCCACCGCCGCCCAGGTCCTGCGGCCGGGGGATGCCCTGGTGGAGACGATGCTGGTGTTCACCAGCGTGCTGGCTTTCGGCTTTGCCATGTCGGCACTCAAGCAGGGGCACCGCACCGGCGTGCTGAACTGGATGACCGTTGCGTTCGTCATCGGCGCGGCCTTCGTGGGCATGGAGGTCCACGAGTTCGCCAACCTGGCGAGCCACGGCATCGTCCCGGAGCGCAGCGGCTTCCTGTCCGCCTATTACACCATCGTGCTCACCCACGGTCTGCACATGGTGTTCGGTCTGTTGTGGATGGCGGTGATGGCGGTGCAGGTGCTGCGCGACGGCTTCACCGAGAACGTCGTTTACCGCCTGCTCAACCTGAAAATCTTCTGGCACTTCCAGGCCATCATCTGGGTGTGCGTATTCGCCTTCATCTATCTGCAGGGGAGCATCTGATGTCACACGAGTTGCATAACCCTCTCCACCACCCCGAAGTCCAACTGGCCAGCACGCCCCGCTACGTGGTCGGGTTCCTGGTTTCGGCCGCCCTGATGGCGCTTTCCTTCCTGATCGTGCGCCGGGGTGGACTGCCTGCATTGGACGCCCAGGTGCTGATCGCCGCCATCGCTCTGGCTGCCGTGCTGGTCCAGTCGTACCTGCTCTTTCACCTGAATTTCTCGGAAACCCAACGCTGGCATACGGCGGCGTTCGTACTGACCATTCCCCTGTTCGTCCTGCTGGTGGGTCTTTCCATGTGGATGTTCCACGCCCTGGCGGCGCGCACCATGATTCCCGGCATGCATTAAGGGCACTCTGACTTTGCGCGCCGAAACTGTAATAATACGCGCCACTCGTATATTCGCCGGATTTTGTCAAGCATGCGTGAAACCGCCATAACGGAAGCCGCCGACGCCCAGACCGTCGGCGACCCCTACCACACCGTCGAAGGGGAGATGACCCTCACGGTACGCATCATCGGCCTCGGTATCGCCGGTATGGTAATGCTGGCCATCGCCCTCGGCATTTGGCGCGCAGCCACCAGCCCCCTCCCCACCAAGGGCGCCATTGTGGACGGCCTCATGCTCGCCGAAGTGGTGTTTGCCGGTGCGTTGATTCTGCTTGGCAGCATCGTCGAAGGTTTCGGCTATGGCCTTTCCCTGGGCACCCGTTGGCCTTACACCCGCAACATCGTCGTGCTGATGCTGCGAGGGGACCCGGAGGCAGCGCACCGTGTGCTGGCCACGGCCGTCGGCCTGACTGCGCTGGCGCTCGCCGTTCTGCATCCCGACTACATGACGTTTGTCGGGCTGGGGCTCATCGTGGTCACCGCCCTTTTCGGCATGGGTACGTTGTATGTGCTGGCCGGCCGGGCGCCGGCCGCGGTGCACGGCACCCACGGACTGCTGGCCTATCTGGTATTCCTGAATTTTCTGGTTGCCCTGGCCTACCCCGGCGTCCATCTGGCTCCCTATCTGGAGGGCACGGTTGCTCTGCACGCGGTTCTGTTTGCCGTTTTCATGGGCGGCATGGTCACCGGTCAACGGGGATTCGGCCAGCCCATCGGCGCATTCATGCGCCCGCAGCGCAGCTCCCAATGGATGTTCGTGGTACATGGCATTGCGGCCCTGCTGGTCATCGGAACCCTGGGCTGGCTCAGCGCAGCCTACCCGGTGGCTTTTGCCTTTGCGCTGCTGCAGGCGGCAGTGGGATTTTTCCTGTTTCACGGAGTGAACCTGCGCCCGAAATCGCCGGGCGCCATCGTGGCCTTCCATCAGGTCATGGCACTGTTGATCACCACCGCCATCGTATTGCGCTGGCATTGAGCGCACCGGCCACGTCGGCGCGCATCCGTTAAATACACTCCGCGAACTATTCGCGACCAACAGGGGCGGCAGGCACCTGCGGCCCTGACGGCACCTACACGGCTGCCGGGGTGGAGAACGATGGACCCAATGACAGATTTCGAGCTCGATGACGACGGCCAGGCGGCGGCACTGATAGGCAGCGCGCCGCCGGGCAACCTGCCCACCCTGATCAGGGACCTGCTCACCCTCGCCAAGGCCAGGGTGGTCTCCCTGCTGGTGTTCACCGCCATGGTCGGCGAGTTCCTCGCCCCACAGGTCTGGCACCATCTGCTCGCCGCCATGGCCGGACTGCTCGGCATCGCCCTGGCCGGCGGCGCCGGCGGCGTGTTCAACCAGCTCATCGAGCCCGCCCTGGACCAGCACATGCGCCGCACCCGCCGCCGCCCACTGGCCAACGGGCGCATCACCTATGCCGGTGCCGTCACCTACGCCCTGCTCCTGCTGATCGGCTCGATCACCGTCCTGGCCCTGTGGACCAACCTCACCACCCTGGTCCTCACCCTCATCGGCACCGTCGGCTACGGCGTCGTCTACACCGTCTACCTCAAACCCAACACCCCCTGGAACATCGTCTGGGGCGGACTCGCCGGCGCCCTGCCGCCCCTGATCGGCTGGACCGCCGTCGGTGACCCCGTCTTGTCCCTGCTGCCCCTGTCCCTGGTCGCGCTGACCTTTGTGTGGACCCCGGCCCACTTCTGGCCCCTGGCCCTGTACTTTCGCGAGGACTACGCCAAGGCCTGCGTTCCCATGCTGCCGGTCACCCATGGGGTGGAACGCACCCGCCGGGAGATCGTCAACTACGCCGTCGCCACCCTCATCGTCAGCCTCGTCCCGGCCTTCCTCGGCGCCGGCCTGCTCTACGGCGCCGTCGCCGCCGTCAGCGGCATCTGGTACCTGCGCATGACCCTGCGCCTCCAACGCATGCCCGTCGACCATGCCATGGA
>DATFML010000080.1:0-2318 GCA_035266965.1 Gammaproteobacteria bacterium | reverse complement strand
AGGGCGGGACCGGGCGTGAAGCCGTCCCGCAACACGGCGAAGGACACGATGACCTCGCCCCGCTCCGGATCCGGCCGACCGACGGCGGCGGACTCCGCCACCGCCGGGTGCTCCAGCAACGTATTCTCCACCTCCGTGGGTCCGACCCGATAGCCCGCGGTGAGAATGATGTCGTCGCTGCGTCCGGCAAATACGAACGTGCCGTCCTCCTCCTGTGCGACCACATCGCCGGTAAGGTAATAGTCGCCGCGCATGGGATCCTTCGCGCCGGTGCTGTAGCCCGGAAAGAAGTGGGCCGGCGAGCGAGGCACATTCACCGCAAGCTGCCCCGTCTCCCCCGTTTCCACCGGGCGGCCATCCGGGTCGGCCACCGCCAGCTCGAACCCCGGCATCGGCAGCCCCATCCCGCCCGTGCGAACCCGGTGCGACAGGGCGTGGTGGTTGCAGCACACCATTCCGATCTCGGTCTGGCCATAGTGATCGCGCACTTCACAGCCAAGCGCTGCGCGCCCCCACTCGATCACCTCGGTGTTCAAAGGCTCGCCCGCGCTGCTTGCGCAGCGCAGCTGCAACGCGGGCTGCAGGCGCTCGCAGACACCGCTTGATTTGAGCATGCGATAAGCCGTCGGCGCTGAGGCGAGGTTGGTGATGCGGTAGCGCTCGAGGAACCGTACGGTGTCTTCCGGATCGAACCCCGCCTCGTTGAAGTGGCCGTGGGCGCCAAGCATCAGCGGACCCGCTACCCCATAGTAGAGGCCGTAGGCCCAGCCGGGGTCTGCCATGTTCCAGAACCGGTCCTGTTCACGCAGGCCAATCGCGTAACGCATATAGATCTGGAAGGCGGGCAACGCCCGGATCGGGAGCGGCACCCCTTTGGCGTTGCCCACTGTCCCCGATGTGAACATCTGCAGGAACCGCTCGTCGGCACCGATCGTCACTGGATCGCATTCGCCACCTTGAGCGGCGACGCCACGCCGGAAGTCCAGGTCCCCCGTGCGCGCCGCGGCGTCGGGAGTCTTGCACACCAACGCCACCGGCGGCAGGTCGGGGATGGGATCAAACCGGTCACGGAACGCCTCGCTGGTAACCACAAGCTTCGCCCCGGCCTGTTGCAGGCGATAGGCGATGGACTCGTGACCGAAGGCCGTGAACAGGGGCTGGTAGACGGCACCGATGCGCCAGGTTCCCAGTGCGACAGCGACCAGCTCCGGGATTCGGGGCAACATGCAGGCCACCACGTCGCCGCGAACAACACCCCGGGACCGCAGGAAATCCCCCACCTGCGCGCTGGCGCGATCGAGGTCAGCGTAGGTCCACGTCTCCTCGCTGCCCTCGACCCCGAGCCAGGTCAACGCGTTGCGCTCGCCCCGGCCCGCCCGGACGTGGCGGGTGCAACACTCGGTGCAGGCGTTGAAACCGTCGCGCAGCGAACCGTCGAGCTCGGCCTCGACCGACTCGAGCGTGAAATCCCGCACGAACTGATGGTAGTCAAGCGCCATGGCCCTGTCCTCCGATTCGAAAGCCCTATGCTGCCACGAATGCATCGCATTCGCAGCGGCGCCGCTCCGCCGCGCCCTGTCTTCACAGCCACAACCCCCGACGTTCGCGCTACCAGGTGCTGGCGCGAGCTTTTCCGTCAAGGCGAGCGCGGCGTGAAAACGAGAACGGGGTCAACTCCTGCAATCATGCTGTCACCGGACAGGCATGCACGCCCGTCGAGGCCGGGTGGTGAGACCCTGTTTCCGGGACGCAGGTGGTTACTGGGTTTCCCGCTGGATACGCTGCTTCTGTTGCTGTTCGGTCCGGTGCACGAAGCCGTTTATGTTTTTCTTGAAGCCAGGCACCCCCTGGGGTGTGGTCGGCACCTGGGGCGGCCCGCTGGAGGAATGCACCTGTGGGCCGGCAGCCGCCGGGGACGCCGAGTGCTGTATCGACCGCGCCACGAGCAGACCGACGATGACCAGGGCCACCAGCAGGAGAATCAGTCGCATGACGAAGCCCCCTGTACTGAGTCGTGACTTTACCGGCGCAGGGCGCCTGGTTCCTGCATGGCACGAATCCCACAGGAGACGACGCCAGGAAACACAGGTTACCACCATTGCCGATCGGGAACGCACCAGACCGGCGCAGCTCAAGCTGACCCCGAGCATCTTCGCTCTCGGTAGGGGCCTCATGTCTGCCAAGTTGGGTTCGGCTCCAAGGGCCCAAGGCTGGGGCAAGCTTGACGGTTTCCCGGGCAGGACCTCCTTTTTATAAAGGATATTCAGCATGAACCCAGCACAAACGCTCGTGGCGCGAGAAAGGGGCTCCCCCGACAG
>DATFML010000079.1:0-3513 GCA_035266965.1 Gammaproteobacteria bacterium | reverse complement strand
GAAGCTGGTGAAATAGGCGCCCTGCAGACCGGAAATGCCGGTCTGCTTCTTCAGCACCTTGCGGACGGTATCGAGGACTTCGCCGCGCAGTTTGTCTTTGCCTGCGCGAGAGCTGAGAGCCGAGGGCTTCTGGCTGCTGAGCAGCAGAAGAAGACCGTTGCGGATCGCCGGCATCTGCGCCTTCACGGCGTCGAGAACCTTCTGACGGTGGGCACTGAGCTCGATGGAAACCTGCAGGTAACGGACGTCGCTGTTGCCGTTGAAATTGACCAGAAAGGGGGGATCCAGAGCGATGTACTTCACCGGCCCCGACGGTTGTTTGTCGGCGTGTTTCCCGGCCTTGGCCTTGCCGGTGTCTTTGGTGGCGGCTTTGGCCGCATCGTCGGCCGCCGCGGTGTGGCTGCCGGCGCCGTTCAGGGCGCCGGCAAAATACAGCGTCCCGAGCACGGTGGCGCTCAACAACAGCGACAGGGAGAGTGCGGCGATCAGATACTTCAGCCAGGAGCGCCCACCCTTCGGCGCGGGCGCCCCTGCGTCATCATCCAAATCCAGCTCTGCACCCTTCTCTGCCATCGTCCCACTTCCCGAATTTTGAGTTCACACCCGGGAAAGCAAGAGCTATGCCACTGATCAGAGGACAGTTCTTCCTATGGGAATCAGTATGTTGGAAATGGTTTCCGAAAGCGCGACGGACTTTTGACTCCCCCTGCAGGGGGAGCAAGCCGGAAACTTGGCTTCAGACGGCGCCGGACCAGGGGCCTTCGCTGAGCCAGGAGGTGAACCCCGGCGGCGGCAACGGGCGGCTGACATGGAAACCCTGGACCTCGTCGCAGCCGAGTACGGCCAACCGCTCCCAGGCGTCGCCGTCCTCCACGCCTTCGGCCACGACCTTGAAACCGAGATTATGGCCCAGGTCGATGATGGAACGTACGATGACCGCGTCGTTTTCGTTGGTTGCCATGTCCAGCAGGAACGACTTGTCGATCTTGAGGGTGTGGATCGGCAAACGCTTCAGGTAGGACAGGGACGAATAGCCGGTGCCGAAATCATCGATGGCGATGGCGACCCCCATGTCGCTCAGGCGCGAAAGGATGGCGGCGCCGTACTCGAGGTCCGCCATCAGGGTCTCCTCCGTGATCTCGATCTCCAGACAGCGCCCGTCCACGTCCGCTTCGGTCAGGGCCCACTGGATCTTGTCCACCAGGTGCGGGCTCTGAAAGAAACGTGCCGACACATTGACGGCAATGGGCACCTGCAATCCGGCGGCCCGCAGGGCCTTGCACTGGCGCAGCGCGGTCACCAGCACCCAGTCGGTAATGGGCATCATCAAGCCGATCTGTTCCGCAAGGTGAAGAAAGCGCTTGGGCGCCACCAGGCCTTCCTGGGGATGTTTCCAGCGCAGCAGCGCCTCGGCGCCGCAGATCTGCATGGCGCGGATGTCGACCTTGGGCTGGTAGTGGAGCTCGAACTCGTTGCGCTCCAGCGCATGGCGCAGCTGTCCTGAAAACTGCAACTGCTCCGCAGCCGGCAGGCCGGTACCGGGTTCATAGAACAGATAGGGCGCCTCGCTGCGTTTGGCGCCGTACATGGCCGTATCGGCATGACTGAGCAGGCTTTCGGCGTCATCGCCGTGGTCCGGATAGACGGCGATACCGATGGCGCCCGCCAGAAACAGTTCCCTGCCCTCATACCAGAACGGCTTCCTGAAGCAGCTGAGTATCTTGCCGGCCACATACTCGCCCACCACGTTCGCACTGTGCACCGCAGGCAGCAGCACGCCGAACTCGTCGCCCCCGAGGCGGGCCAGGGTATCGGAATCGCGCAACACGGTGCGGAGCCTGCCGGCCACCTGGCGCAGCAGCAGATCGCCTGCTGCATGCCCCAGGGTGTCGTTGATCACCTTGAAATGGTCCAGGTCCAGCAGCATGAGCACCAGCTGACTGCCCGGCGCGCGGCGCGCCGCCGCCAGCGCCACGTTCAGACGGTCGTACCACAAGGTACGGTTGGCCAGCTCCGTCAGGCCGTCGGTGGTGGCCATTTGTTCCAGGCGTGCATTGGTCTCGCGGGCTTCGGTCACGTCCTGCATGAAACCGTCGATGCGCACCACGCGCCGTCCGTTGCCGCGCGCGGGATAGAGCTCCATACGGTACCAGCGGTCCGGTGCTCCGTTGATATCGATCCGGCAGTCGACGGCGCATTGGCGACCCTGCAGCGCCTGTTGCCAGGCCTCGAGCACGCCGGCACGATCGTCCCCGTGGACATGGTCGAGGCATGGGATGGGAGACTGGACCCCGGACTGGCAGATCCGCTCGGTGGCCGGGCTCACGTACAGCAGGCGGTTGGCCGGTACGGCCACCGACCACAGCACCTGTGGAATACTGGCGAGCAGGTCTCTCATCTGAACCTGGCTGGCGGCAACCTCGCTGCGTTGCTCGTCCAGGCGCGCCACCGCGTCGCCCCACTGGGACTGCAGCATGATGCCCATGTCGCGAAAGACCAGCTTCGCGACGACGGAGGCGAGCCGCTGTCGGTCGGCAGGCGCAATGTCGGGCGCGTCCGTGATGAGCTGGTGAAGGTGGTCGAGATAGAGGCGATAGGCGCCCAATACCCATACCGGCTCGACCGAGCGCCGGTTGTGCAGTGTGCCTATGTGAGCGATGCGTGCGGCATCGCCGTCGGTGACCTTGCCAGAGAGAATGCCCAACAGATGTTCGAGCTGACCGCGGACCAGATCGCCGATATCGCCGCCGGAACGTTCGTAATCGTACAGGCGCTCTGCGGCCCCCGGATTGTCGAACAGGTAGTTGTAGTAGAGTTCGGCGAAACCCGCCGCCGCTTGCGCAAGGCTGTTGTGATATCGAGCCAACAGCTTCAGATCGTCATCTTCGATCCGAAGCACATAGTTGAACTCTTTGCTCTTCAGTCGCGGCTCGAGTGGCTGCTTCGTTCCGCCGTCCTGCCCTGTACAACTCTGTTTGCGTTTTCCAGGCATGTTATAGGCATTGTTGTTGTTATGGCATTCAGCATGAAGCTACGCTATCACAGTTGCCGCCAAATCCCAACGACCGACCATCGGGTAGGTAATGGCCGGCAGTGGCGGGCGCTCCCAGGGCTGTCGCCTGCTTTCCCCGGCCCGCCTGTCGCACGCGCCGATGGCGGGCCTGCCTGGATGCAACCGACAACAGGGATGGACCTGGTGAAGGGGTTGCTGAACGGTCAAGTGAGCCGTTTGTATCCGGCCTGCGCCGGCATCAGGAATGGCGGCCCAACAGGTGGGCTCAAATTCACGCAAAGTAATCAATTGCGCCGAGGGAAACCCGCGCGGCGGCGCGAAGACTCTCGCTCAACGGTTCTTCGATCACCAGGTGGTCCGCTCCCATAGATCCTCCGCCGCCCCCGCCCCCGCTCTGGTTCCCGCCCTGGCCCCCGCTCTGGCCATGGAAGAACCCGGCATTGCCCTGTTGCCCCTGCCCACCGTGGAAATGCTGGGAAACGTTGACGTTGGCCAGGTTT